>JAUZQU010000177.1 GCA_030950835.1 Mariprofundaceae bacterium
AGTCTTGGCAGATGATTTGGTTGAATTGGACCTCACCCATACAGGGGTAATTTTGATCATTATATTTTTGGTCCATTATGCCATTTTGAAATTTCGCTACCATGATGCCAGTGAAGTTCGGTTACGCAAAAAAATAGAAGAACAGTCGATGTTGGATGGGTTAACCAACTTGCCCAATCGCAGAAGCTTTGATAGGGCTTTGCAGCAAGAGTGGCAACACTGTTTGCGTGCCGATTCACCTTTGGCTTTACTGCTCTGCGACATTGATTTCTTCAAAAATTATAACGACTCATTGGGGCATTTGGCAGGGGATGAATGTTTGAAAAAAGTGGCAAGAAGTCTGAGAAAAGCAGCACAAAGACCGACTGACTTTGTGGGCAGGTATGGTGGTGAGGAGTTTGTCTTTGTCTTGCCCAACACAGACTTAGAGGGTGCATCTAAGGTGGCGAAAAGTGTACACCAACATTTGTTGGCAAGTAAAATTCAGCATGGGGCATCAGAAGTTTCAGAGCATATCACCATGAGCATTGGCATTGCCGCATGCATTCCGAGCCAAGATGACTCTGCTATGGCACTGCTTGAAAGCAGTGATAAGCGTTTGTATGCAGCCAAAGAACATGGGCGCAACCGCAGTGTTGCTGATGAAGCATTAGAAGCGATGCTGGATGAAGCTGTGGCAGACTTGTGTTGAGGCGTGTGATGGCTTTAGTCGTTCACGTTTGCCAGCAAAAATTCCATCAACGCCTTTTGTGCATGTAAACGGTTCTCAGCTTCATCCCAAACCACAGATTGAGGGCCATCAATGACTTCAACAGCCACTTCTTCACCACGGTGAGCGGGTAAACAGTGCATAAATAAAGCATCTTTTCTTGCCGTCGCCATCAGTTTACTGTTGACCTGATAATGGGCAAAGGCTTGTTCGCGGATTTTCTGTTCTTCTTCTTGCCCCATAGATGCCCAAACATCGGTAGTTACCAAATCCGCGCCTTCCACGGCTTGTTGGGGAGAAGCACAAAGGGTGACATTGGCACCTAAAGAGCGGGCGCTGGCAAGCAAGGCAGGGTCAGGCAAATAACCATTGGGGCAGGCAAGATTGAGCTGATAACCAAAGGTAAGCGAGCCGTTAACCCATGAATGTGCCATATTGTTGCCATCGCCAATCCATGCCACAGTTTTACCAGCAATATCACCGCGATGCTCTACAAACGTCATCACATCGGCTAAAATTTGGCAAGGGTGAGCTAAATCGGTTAAAGCATTGATTACAGGAACGCTGGAATATTCAGCGAATTTTTGCACCATGCTATGTTCAAAGGTACGAATCATCACCAAATCAACCATGCTCGAAATCACCCGTGCTGAATCTTCAATGGGTTCACCGCGCCCTAACTGGGTTGCGCCTGATTGCAAAAATAAAGCGTGTCCACCGAGTTGAAACATGCCTGTTTCAAAAGAAACACGGGTGCGGGTTGATGATTTATCAAAAATCATTGCCAAGGCTTTGCCCTCAAGTGTGGGGTGTGCTTCGCCTTGTCGCTGTTTAGCTTTGAGGACGATGCCGCGCTGGATGATGTTGCTGGCTTCATCGCTGGTTAAGTCTTTGAGGGTAAGAAAGTGTTTCATGTGTGCATTCCTTGCATACTTTTTTCAACTAAAAACAAAGCTTGTTCAACTTCTGCAGCAGTGATGGTTAAGGCAGGTAAAAAGCGCAAAACTTGTGGCCCTGCACCTAAAATTAACAACCCATGCTCACGGCAAGCGTGAATAATGGGGGCAACATCGATGTTGGCAGCCAAACCCAAGAGTAAACCTTGTCCGCGCACTTCATCGAAGCAGTCATATTGCGCTACCAAATTCTGCAATCCTGTTTGCATTTGAGCGCTGCGCTGTTGTACATTGCTCAACAAATCATCACGCTCAATCACCTCCAGCACGGTTAACGCCGCCGCACAAGACATGGGATTACCACCAAATGTAGAGCCATGCGAACCTGCATTTAAAGCAGGGCTGACTTGAGCAGAAGCCAACATCGCACCAATAGGGATGCCGCCACCTAGCCCTTTGGCAAGGGTAAGAATATCAGGTCGAATGCCTGCTTGTTCAAAGGCAAACATAGTTCCACAACGACCAACACCTGTTTGAATCTCATCCAAAATCAACAAAATACCATGTTTATCACACAGCTGGCGCACGGCTTGTAAATAAGCTGCTTGGGCAAGATGGACACCGCCTTCGCCTTGCAAAGGCTCCAGTAAAATAGCCGCAGTGTTGTCATCAATAGCCTTGCTTAAAGCTTGAATATCATTGAGCGGCACATGTTGAAAACCAAGGGGTAATGGGTCAAATCCAACTTTGATTTTATCTTGTCCTGTAGCCGTCAGGGTTTGCATGGTGCGCCCGTGGAAGGATTGGGTGGCAGTAATAATGTGGCGACGCGGTGATTGTTGGTCAAAAAAGTATTTACGCACGATTTTGATGGCAGCTTCATTGGCTTCTGCGCCTGAATTGCAGAAAAAGACGCTGTTTAAACCTGAAAGCTGGCATAAACGTGTCGCTAAGGCATTTTGTTGCGGAATATGGTAAAGATTGGAGCAATGTAACATGGTTGCGGCTTGTTCGCTGATGGTTTTGACCAAATCAGGGTGGGCATGACCAAGGGTGTTCACGGCAATACCAGAGACAAAGTCTAAGTATGATTTTCCTGCCTCATCCCATACAAACGCCCCTTTGCCTTGCTTTAGGGTTAAAGGGAAACGGGCATAGGTTGGCATCACATGATTGGCTTGGTTAGATGGATTCATGGGGTAAGGTTAAAGGTTTTTCTGCTTAGGCTCAAACATTCATCGCAGATACGCTTTGTTTATTCAAACCTAGCGACTTGAGAAAAGACTTTGTTGGGGTATTTATCTTTGCCCAAAGAACCATTGTAGGCGGCTAAAGCGCGGTGGGCAGTGCCGTAACGTTTGATATAGTGTTTGAGAATCGCACAGCCATAGCGGATATTGGTTTCGACATCATAAAGGTTGTCTTTATCGCTGCCCAACTCCTTTTTCCAAAAGGGCATGATCTGCATCAAACCCTGCGCACCAACACTGCTCACAGCATAAGGGTCAAAGCGCGATTCTATGGTCATCAAGGCTAAAATCATGGATGATTGTAGTTGATGACGCTGCCCATACACCCACACCCAACGGGCGATTTCTTGGGCCTCATGTTCGCTGCTGCCAAAGGCTTGGATGGTGGGGATGATTTGGCTGACCCAAGCATCACGTTCTACCTGCATGGTAGTATGACTAGCTTGCAAGGCGTGTTGCAGTTGTTGGCGTTCATCCTCGCTGACATCGAACAAGCCGACATGATGTTCGACAATACGCATGGTAGCGGTGGTTTGGGTGAGGCGTTGTTTCTCCTCATCGCTGCTCATCAGCCAAACAGGCAAGGTAAGAAGAAAACCCACCGCCAACATGACCACCAACACACCTTTATGGCGTGTGGTGGCAAGTTTTCTTAGCCATGGTTTCATGTGTTGCTGCTTGGTATCTCTTGCACCATTTCTTGCAGCATCGTTTGGGCAGTTTGGCAGACTGCTGCTAAACTTGCCTCTGCTGCACCACCTAAGCGTGTTTTAAGCTCAAGTGTATCGCTTTCCAAACCTCTATCACCCACCACAATACGCAAAGGAATACCCATCAACTCGGCATCTTTGAACTTCACACCAGGGCGCTCTTTGCGATCATCCCATAAGGCTTGAATATCTAAGTCGAGCAGCCCTTCATAAATCTGTTGTGAAGCAGCTAGGGCAGTTTCGCTTTTACCAAGCGTGATAACGGAAACTTGAAAAGGAGCCAGATGCACAGGCCAAGTGATGCCTGAATCATCATGGCATTGTTCGACAATCGCTGCCATTAAACGTGAGACCCCTATGCCATAACAACCCATGGTTGCCACAGCACGTTTGCCTTGTTCATCTTGAAACATCACTTCCATAGGTTTGGCATAGGCTGTACCCAAAGCAAAGATATGACCCACTTCAATGCCGCGAGACATGGCAATGTTTGCAGCACAATGGGTGCAGACATCACCTTCTTGGGTTTGACGCAAGTCGATATAGATCGCATTGGGCACATCACGCTGCAGATTTACAGCGCTGAGATGTTCGTCTTGTTGATTGCTGCCTGCAATCAGCCCGAAAGCACCTTGCAAACTGCTTTCGATATAAACAGGACAAGCCAAAGCTACAGGGCCTGAAAAACCAATGCTGCTTTGCAGTTGTTGTAAGGTTTCGCTAGACGCTAAATGAATCTCATCTGCGCCCAAAGCACGAATCAATTTAATGTCTTGCACTTGGTCGCTACCGCGCACGCAAGCAGCAATATGTTGACCATCCAAATCACCACCAGTGATGGTGAAAATCAAGGTTTTGAGGAGTTGTGAAAGGGGTGCATTCAACAAAGATGCCACATCTTCTACCGCAGATGTTCGGGGTGTGCTGACGGTTTGTAAAGTCGAGTCGTCATAGCTGTAGGCAGGTGCTTTGGAGATTGCTTTTTCCACATTCGCCGCATAATCGCAGGCTGAACAGTGGGCAATCAAATCTTCACCAGAATCGGCTAAAACATGAAATTCATGGCTAGCAGAGCCGCCAATAGAGCCGTTGTCCGCTTCTACAGCTCTAAACTTCAAATTTAAACGCGTGAAAATACGTTGGTAGGTTTGATACATATTATCATATTCTTCGGCTAAGCAGCTTTCGTTAGCGTGGAAGGAATAGGCATCTTTCATCACAAACTCACGTCCGCGCATCAAACCAAAACGCGGGCGAATTTCATCGCGGAATTTATTTTGAATTTGGTAAAGGTTCATGGGCAGTTGTTTATAAGAGCGTAACTCTCGGCTCATCAAGTCGCAAATGACTTCTTCATGGGTAGGGCCAAGGCATGATTCATGTTGATGCCTGTCGTGAAAACGCAGCAGTTCAGGGCCATATTTGTCCCAACGCCCTGACTTTTTCCATAATTCAGAGGGCTGAACCATAGGTAAAAGTAATTCTTGTGCGCCTGCACGGTTCATTTCTTGGCGCACGACATGTTCAATGTTGCGCAAGACGCGTAAACCCATGGGTAAATAGTCGTAAACACCACTGGTTACACGGCGAATAAAACCAGCGCGTAGCAATAATTGATGGGAGACTACCTCGGCATCAGCAGGGGTATCTCTAAGGGTTGGGGCTAATAATTTTGAATAACGCATGTGGCGAGGATAGGGCGCAGCAGCATGGCTGCAAGCCTATTGTTTGGTGCGCACTACATTTTCGGTTATACTGACGCGCAAAATCAGGTTTGAATATGAGGTAAATATGTCAGAAAAGTTAGTGATAGCACCCTACCAACGCCATGCTATCTTGTGTACAGGAAAGTCGTGTGGTGAACAAGTGGGTTTGCTGAAATTCTTTAAAAAACGTATCGAGGAAGAAGGTTTGGCGCAAGGGGATACATCGGTGCGGGTAAATCGTGCGGGTTGTTTGGGGGTGTGTGCACAAGGACCAATTATGGTGGTGTACCCTGAGGGTGTTTGGTATTCGGATTTGGATGAAGCTAAAATGGAGCAGATTATTCAAGGACATTTGAAAGGTGGCGAGGTGCAGCAGGCGTTGGCTTTTCATGCCCAAGCGTAGCCCTTGGCTTATAAATACGTTATACTTTGCCTCATAATGGAGTCTGTAAAATCATGACAATTAACTTTACCGATGCTTTAAAAGCAAAGAAAATACGCGATTTTTTCAACCAACATGGGCGTGTTTATATCGTTGTAGATGCGACCAGTGACGACATCACATTGCCTGACTTTTTGCGTGGCGACCCTGCTTTGCGCTTGGTATTGAATGTGCGTATGCCACAGCCGATTTATATCCGTGATACATTTATCGAATCGGACTTCTCTTTTTCTGGTGCAGTGTATACTTGCATCGTGCCTATGCATTTGATTTGGGCGACATATTTGCCTGGTGGTGATATGTCCACAGGTTTTGTGTGGGAAGAAGATGTGCCAGAGACAGTGCAGACTGTGATTGGGGCAGTGCGTGAGCTGAAAGATAGCCCCGCGCCTGAGTTGGCGGTGCTGAATCAAGCTTATGCAGCAAAAAAAGATACCGAAGCTGAACTTGATGCTGAACATAAAGGCAGGAAAGTACGGCATTTGCGGGTTGTAAAATAATATGAAAATAGGGCAACGTTGGGGCTGGGCATGGATGTTGGGGCTGTCACTTTTGCTTACACAAGTTGCACATGCAGCTGTGGATGTCCGTATGCAAGTGGAGTTGGGTCAGTCGGCAGTGGGTCTGGACATGCAGGCGGTGAATGCCTTGGCATTACCAACATTATGGCAAAAGGTGGTGCCTTTGGTCGATTTGCGAAAAGCGCAAAGCCTTCAACCTAGCACCGCTTTGGTATTGCAGTTTTCACCCTTTAAAAATGGGGTGAAAATGGTGTACAACCCCAGCCAAGTCCGTCGCTTTCTCCAACAGCATGGTATTGCCATGATTCCATATCAACCCCATTGGAATTTAACGGTTCAGGCTTTGGCTTTTCCTGCGGCGAATGTACATTTAGAGGCGCGATTAATGGAAGATAGCGCCTACTTGGCAGAAACGATGGGTTTTCGGCTTAGTCCTCGCGGACGTAAGTTGGCATTGATGTTTACGCCAAGCCATGATGTTTATGGGAAAAATATGTTGCATGTTGGTGTGCAAGGTGCTTTTACTGCGGATTTATTAAGTCAAACAGCCATATTTTTGGCTGAAGACGTCTCTTTGACGGAGCAGTTACAAGCATGGTTGCACGATATTTTGGGTGAAATTCGTGATGTTTATAGTTTAGGTGCAATGCAGTTTACGGAAACCAATGCGGAAACGACATTGACGATTGAGGGTGAACATAGCTTGTCTACACAAGTGATGTTGGAGCAAGCATTGCTTGCTCACCCTGCTGTGGTGACCCTGATTCCAACGTTGTTACAGCAAAATCGCAGGCAATATCGTTTATTATTGCGTGATGGTGCAACATCTTGGTTGCAACCTTGGTTTGCAGAGTATGGTTTAACAGCGAACCAGCAAGTTGCAGATAGTTTTACGGATTGGCTTGTTCAATAGCTGTTTTCAATCAAGGTGATGTCTATGAAGCAGCAGCAGTTGCCTTTGTGTTTGCCGCAAGAGAAAAATGCTGACTCCCTATTATCATCATGGGTAAGTCATGCCCAAGTGGAAGTGGCATTTGGGCGTTTGGCGTTGTGGTTGGTGCAAGGCGGGCTGCTTTGGCTGACTTCAACTGACGTGGCTGGAAAAAGCCACTTGTTACGCAAATTAAGTGTATCCCATCCTCAAATCGCCTATATAGATGCCTCGTTGCACTTGCAAACCAGTTCAGTTCGCCAGCTTAAAGTTTGGTTAGAGACGGCTGAACATCATGCTTTTTGGATATTGGATTTACCAGCTGGAAAATTATCTCCAAACGTGGCTTATGCGGCTTTTCATTTGATAGAACGGGCAAAAACCTTGAATCGCGCTTTGCTGATTAGCTGGCGTGATGAAAACTTGGCTGAAACATTGCCTGAGTTGTCCAGCCGTTTGTTGATGATGGAAGCGCTGAAGATGGCAGAGCCAGATAAGGATGAAGACTTACAACAAATATTACAGTCTGTATTAAAAGGTATGCAGTGGGAAATGAAAGAGAGTGTGATCAAGGCATTATTGCTGCATGTGCCTCGCCGCTTGTCAGACTTGCTGGAGGCGGTATTGAAGCTGGATCAGTATTCACGTCAATATGCGGTAAAGATCAATGGTGCCTTGGCAGTGAAAGTCTTGCTGGGTGAACAGCATGATTAAAGTAAGCATTGCAGAGCAGCTATTGTATCATCGTAGGCTCACAGGCGTGGTGTGTGTCTACCCTATATCTACGGCAAGTCGTGGCGCGGGCAATCAAGAAGGAAGTTTGCAAACACCATTAGGTAAACACCGTATTCACCAAAAAATTGGCGACTCAAACCCCTTATATACATTTTATGTGGCTAGGGAGCCAAAGGGTATATTTACTCAAAAAAGACGTGCCGAACGTGCCGATTGGATACTCACACGCATCTTATGGCTTGAAGGCTGTCAAACAGGCTTTAATCGGCGTGGTCAAGTGGATAGTCGTCGCCGTTTTATTTATATTCACGGCACCAATGAAGAAGAATTGATTGGTTCTCCTGCTTCGCATGGCTGTGTGCGTATGCGTAATGTGGATATGATGGACTTGTTTAAGCATGTTCAGCTTGGTGAGTCGGTATACATCAAGGGCTGATTTTCCCTAAGTGAGAAAAGGGAATGAAGGATAGTGCGGGATAGGTTTACGATGGGTCTGTGAGAAACAAACATCACGATGCTTGAGGTCGCCTGTGGCTTTTATGCCTTGTAGAAGGGGCGTGAGTTGGGCATAGTTCGTTGCCTAGCGACTGGAATGAAGGATGTTTATGACAAGCAAAAAAGAAGAAAATACTGCTGGCATCACCCACGAAGGGCGTTTTTATAGCGCGGAACGTTTGCATGCCATGCATGATATGATGCTATTTATTCGCCGTTTTGAAGAAAAAGCTGGGCAAATGTATGGCTTGAAAAAGATTGGTGGTTTCTGCCATTTATGTAATGGGCAAGAAGCGGTTTGTGTGGGCATGGAAGAAGCCGCAGAACCTACAGATTATATGATGACCAGCTATCGCGACCATGGACATATCATTGCCCGTGGTTCAGACCCAACTGCGATTATGGCAGAGCTTTTGGGTAGAGCAGGTGGCATTGTGGGCGGCAAAGGCGGCTCCATGCACATGTTTGATAAAGAGAAAAACTTTGCTGGTGGTAACGGCATTGTGGGTGAACAAGTGCCAATCGGTATTGGTTTTGCCTTTGCCTCGCAATACCGTGATGACAAACGTGTATCCATTACCATCATGGGTGATGGCGGCGTGAATCAGGGTGCTGTGTATGAGTCGTTTAACATGGCAGCATTGTGGAAACTTCCTGTGGTATTTGTCATTGAAAACAATCAATATGCTATGGGCACATCCTTGAGCCGCGCTTCTGCGGAAACGCA
The DNA here is from genome assembly GCA_030950835.1 of Mariprofundaceae bacterium. Classification (GTDB taxonomy): domain Bacteria; phylum Pseudomonadota; class Zetaproteobacteria; order Mariprofundales; family Mariprofundaceae; genus Ghiorsea. The sequence goes on from JAUZQU010000177.1 coordinate 9,123, forward strand.
CCTTTATAAACGAGGCATTTCATTCAAAGTACCTGGCATTCAAGTCGATGGCATGGATGTATTGGAAGTGGAG
>JAUZQU010000178.1 GCA_030950835.1 Mariprofundaceae bacterium
TTACATCTTCATAATGACGAACTCTGCTGATGAGTATTTCCGCTTCAACAATCAATTCAAATAAAGTTTGACGCTCATCGTTGTGTAAACGTGTGTCGGTAAGTAAGGCTTGGGCAGTTTTGATGGCTTGTTCAGGATTACCATTGTGTAAATAGGTGCGTACAGCTTGTGCTTTTTCGCCAGCAGCCCATAAAGGGGTGCTACAAAGGATGCAGGTGAGACATAATACAACACGGAAAAGAAGCATAACCCATTATCGCAAGAGTAGTGCCGCTTTTATCCAAGCTGGTGTTGGGTCATTTATGCGAGTGGGGCGAGTTTCTTCTTTTTGATCTTTTCGACTAAGGTGGTGCGATTCATGGATAAAAACTTAGCAGCACGATTTTTGTTCCAGCCAAAGCGCTCTAAAGCACTGGTTAAAAGATGGCTTTCGAATTCTTCAACAATGCCTTTAAAATCAATGGTATTATGTTCATCTACATTGATAGTGTAACCTTGAACAGCACGCTCTGTGGCATCCAACATACGCGAGGGAAGGTCACTAATGTCGATTTCGCCACTGCGTTTTAAGGTGGTGACACGCTCGATTAAGTTTTGCAATTCACGCACATTGCCTGGCCAGCGATAACGCAACATCACCTCTTGGACGGCTTCTGATATGCCATAAATTTGACTCTTTTTGAGGAGATTGAAATGATTCAAGAAGTGTTCCGCCAACAATATGACATCATCACCCCTTTCGCTCAGTGAAGGTAGGGTAAGTGGAATCACATTCAAACGGTAGTACAAATCTTGACGAAAACGCCCCTCATTGATTTCTTCTTCTAAATCCCGATGGGTGGCTGCAACCACACGCACGTCCACATGAATACTTTGATGGCTGCCTACAGGTTCAAAACAACGTTCTTGCAATACCCTCAGCAATTTCACCTGCAATTTCGGGCTCATATCACCAATTTCATCTAAAAATATCGTACCACCGTGGGCAACTTCAAAACGCCCTGCACGCGCCCTAACTGCACCTGTAAAAGCGCCTTTAACATGCCCAAACAACTCAGATTCCAACAATTCCTCTGGAATAGCGCCGCAATTGATAGAAATAAAGGGTTTATCCATGCGGTCACCAGATTGGTGCAACATGTTGGCAAGCACTTCTTTACCCGTGCCTGACTCACCTGTAATCAATACCGTGCTGTCTGAATTTCCCAGCATGACTGCGGTTTCGCGTATACGCTGAATGCGGTCAGACTGTCCAATAAGACCGCGTTGGTTTTGTTCTGTTTTGAGGGTTTGTTTGAGTTCGCTATGTTCTTGTTTGAGTTGACGCTTTTGCAGCAGTGATTTGATGCGAACAAGTAACTCATCAGGATTAAAGGGTTTTTTAAGGAAATCATCTGCGCCCAACTCCATCGCTTCTACAGCAGATGAAACTTCGGAATAACCTGTCATTAAAATAATGCCCATATCTGGGTCGCTGGCTTTGAAAGACTTGAGCAAATCTAAGCCGCTACCGTCAGGCAAACGAATATCCAGCACTGCAACATCAAACTTACCTTTTTCAACCGCGTCTTTAGCACGCATACTATTGTGGGCAGAAGTGACATGGAATTTAGCAAGCTCTAAAGATTCTTGTAAGGTTTCTCTCAGCTCTTCTTCATCATCAACGAGCAGGATATATGCAGATTGCTTCAAAATGAACTCCTTTGCTGTTGAACCCTAAAACCAGCTCAAGTCAAAATAATGACGCGACTAGAGAAATTGGCAAGCCTTTGTTTTAATTTTGACGCTTTTAAGGCTGATGTTCTGATAAACATTGTAAAAAAGCGTCGCCAAAACGTTCAAGCTTGACTTGACCAACCCCAGAAACACCCAGCATGGCTTCTTTATGCTGTGGTTTTTGTTGCACCATATCCAACAATGTAGCATCACCAAATACAATATAAGGCGGCACATTCAAATCATCAGCAATGGACTTTCTTAAGCTACGTAAGGCTTCAAATAAAGCTTGGTCTTGGTTTGTTTGCGGCTGTTGTTGGTTTGCTGTTGTTTGTTTCTTCGATTTTTTAAGTGTGGGACGTGGCTTGGCAAGTTGTAAACCTATGTCACCTTTGAGCAAAGGCAGGGAAGTTTTGGTGAGTTTTAACACGGCATAATTCGCCACATCTTGAAACAAAAATCCACGATGTATCAATTGGCGGATAATATGGCTCCATTGGGCTTGGGTTTTATCCTGACCAATGCCATAGGTGGATAATTGATGGTGTTGCATGTTGCGAATGCGCTCGTGATTCAAACCGCGCAAGACATCAATCACATACTTGATACCAAAACCTTGCTGTAAACGGTAGACACAAGACAATACCTTTTGCGCATCTTCTTGGGCATTGTAGACTTCAGGTGGCTCTAAACAAATATCACAATTACCACAATCTTCTTCACGCTCTTCATCAAAATAGTTCAATAATACTTTGCGCCTACATATCACAGCTTCGGAAAAGGCTATCATGGCGTTGAGCTTGTGTAGTTCGATGCGGCGTTGCTGCTGATTTTCACTTTGCTCAATCAAACGCCTTGCCAATACCATGTCTTGGCTGCCTGAAAGTAATAATGCTTCAGCGGCTAAACCATCACGCCCTGCTCGCCCTGTTTCTTGATAATAACCTTCAATATTTTTTGGTAAATCATAATGCACTACAAAGCGGACGTTGGGTTTATCAATGCCCATACCAAAAGCGACGGTCGCGACTACAATTTGGAGTTGATCACGCAAAAATGATTCTTGTACTTCAGCCCGTTGCTCAGATGGTAAACCTGCATGATAAGCGGCTGCTGAAAAGCCATCTTGCTGTAGTTTGAGGGCAACTTCCTCCACCCGTTTGCGGCTTAAAGCATAAATAATGCCTGAGTTACCTTTGTTTTGAGCCAGAAATTGGCTGAGTTGTTGATAAGGCTGATGTTTCTCCAGTACAGTATAACGAATATTAGGGCGATCAAAGCTGCTAACATGCTGTTTTGCCTGCTCTAAGCCCAAAACTTGCACAATATCCGTGCGCGTTTGACTATCCGCCGTGGCAGTGAGCGCAATCAGGGGCACATCGGGGAAGTGTTGCCTTAATGCCGATAAACGGTTGTATTCAGGGCGGAAATCATGCCCCCATTGTGAAACACAATGGGCTTCATCAATGGCAAACAACGCGATATCAATATCGCTTAAACGCTGCAAAAATTCGGGCGATAAGAGGCGCTCTGGTGCAATGTATAATAAGTCTAAATCATGGGCGTGCAGCGCTGCCAAGACTTGTTTGGCTTGTTGCGAACCCAGTGATGAGTTGTAATAAGCAGCTTGAATACCATTGTTGGTCAAGGCATCAACTTGATCCTTCATCAACGAAATCAAAGGGGAAACTACAATCGCAACCCCAGAACGCAGCAAAGCAGGAATTTGAAAACACAGCGACTTACCACCACCAGTGGGCATCAGCACAAAGCTATCTTGACCTGCAATCACATCATCAATAATGGCTTGTTGGTTGGGTCTAAAGGAGGTGTAACCGAAGTTTTTTTCTAATGCTTGCAGCGACTGGCTGATATCAATCTCCTTAGGTGGTGTGTTTGTCTGGTGCGTCTGTCGTACAGTTTAAGCATTATAAATCACACCTTGCATGGCTTGATATTGCTGGAGTACGGCGGCGGCTTGTTGCTGTTGAATGCCTGTGCTGACTTGAATACCACGCTGTTCTAAGGTTTGTTTCCACTGGGGATGTTTAGGGCCTTCGTCAAAACCGATAGCTTGTGCATCTGCAGTATTGGCGGCACAAGCAAGATGTTGGATGCCTGACCACGGCAGCGCACCAAAACACATGGCACATGGTTCGCAGCTTGAAAGCAGCTCAAAATCACCTTGTTCTTTGAGGTTAAACGTTTGTAAGGTGGCTTGGGCGAGTGTGATGGCGACCATTTCAGCATGCAGGATGGAGCAAGCGCTGGCAACCACGATATTTAGCCCAACAGCGACTAAAGTATGGTCTTTTCTCGCAAAGATAGCCGCCGCAAATGGTCCGCCAGTGCCATGTTGCACATGAAGTTTGGAGAGTGTGATAACAAAGTCCATGCGTGATTCCAAACTACTAAAATCTTGCGGTTTTGCACATATTTCATCTAGCCAAGTGGGCAGTTGAAAGCCTGAACTGGATGTTTTAATGCCTGAAATGACGAATACCTGTGTAAATCATGGTTAAACCATGTTCATCCGCCGCCGCGACCACTTCTTCATCACGCATGGAGCCACCAGGTTGAATGACTGCCGTTGCCCCTGCTTTTGCCAAGGCATCAACACCATCGCGGAAGGGGAAAAAGGCATCCGAAGCTACGGCCGAGCCTTGAATGGCTTTGCCACCATGTTCCACGGCAATGTTGGTAGAGTTGATACGGTTCATTTGTCCCGCACCTACACCCAAAGTAACGCCGCCTTTAGCAAAGACAATCGCATTGGATTTAACATGTTTGGCAACCGACCAAGCAAACATCATATCTGCCCATTCTTCTTCGCTGGGTTGACGTTTAGTGACCACTTTGCACATCTCACGGGTTAAAATATGGTCGTCGCGCTCTTGTACCAACAAACCACCACTGACCCGTTTGAATTCTAAACCACCTTGCACCGCTGCGGTGGAAGGGGCTAACAATACACGCAAATTCTTCTTGGCACTTAAAGCCGTTAAAGCATCATCGCTGTAGCCAGGTGCGATGATGACTTCCATGAAGGTTTGGGCGATGAGCTTGGCTGCTTCAGCTTCTAAAGGCTGGTTAAAGGCGGCAATACCACCAAAAGCAGAGGTACTATCCGCAGCACGGGCGCGTTCATAAACTTCAGCTTGTGTGCCACTTACGGCAACGCCACATGGGTTGGCATGTTTAACAATCACCGCCGCATTGTCAGAAAAATCGCGTACGCAGGCAAAAGCAGCATCAGCATCGGCGATATTGTTGTAAGACAGGGCTTTACCTTGCAAGACTTTGCAGTCAGCGAGTGAAACCACAGGGTCTTCAGCATCGGCATAAAAAGCGCCCGCTTGATGTGGGTTTTCTCCATAACGCAGCTCATCGGCTGTTTTGATGAATTGACGGGTGAAAATATCAGGGAAGGCACGTTTGCTGCCATCGTTGTTCAAGGCTGAGAAATGATTGGCAATAGCACCATCATAGGCTGCGGTATGGGCAAAAGCTTTGACTGCCAAACCGCGACGTTTATGTTCATCCAAAGTGTCGTTTTGTAAGGCATGGATAACCATATCATAGTCATTAGGGTCAACCACGATGCTGACAAACTGATGATTTTTTGCCGAAGCACGCACCATACATGGGCCACCGATATCAATGTTTTCAATGGCATCCGCAATACTACAATCTTTTTGGGCAACGGCTTCTCTAAAGGGGTATAAGTTGACGCAGACCAAATCAATACGTTCGATACCGTGTTCGACCATGGAAGCAAGATCTTGCGGGTTGTCTCGGCGGGCTAAAATGCCGCCATGTATTTTGGGATTCAGGGTTTTAACACGTCCATCCATCATTTCAGGAAAACCCGTGTAGTCAGCGACATCACGGACTTCAATATTTGCTTGGCGTAGTAAAGCTGCGGTTCCACCTGTGGATAATAAGCTGAAGCCTTGCTGGATTAACTGCTGCGCAAAACCTTCAATATGCCGTTTATCCGAGACGCTTAATAATGCATACTTGATATGATGGGCTGATGACATAAGGTTGTACCTCGGGATATAGGGTAAGTTGTAAATGGACTGGCGCAAGCTACGCATCGTTAAGGTGAGCGCAATTTAATTAAACAGCGGAAGGTTGGATGGAGAAGTCAACAGGAGGCTGAATGAACACAGCACATACAACAACAGCCGATACCTTGTTATCGGAAGTGTTCCAACACCATAGTAACCACGCTTTGACAGTGCTCGAAGATGAAAAAGTGGTGGGCGTCATACAAATGCGCGATTTTTTAATGGCTTCAGTACAATATGACAGTTTAGATGGTCTGTTGGTCTCTGATTATATGATTGAAGACGTGATCAGCATTGAACATACACAAAACAATTTACATATTGCCCGAAAGTTCGCGAATCATAAAATAAAATCGTTGATTATGACCGATCATGGTGTGTATACAGGTTGTTTGGAGCCGCAGGATGTTATCATTGGTTTGCCCAGTAGTTTGTTGGGCTTCTTTCAAGCAGCCAATCAGAATATGATTGTGAATCCTTATACCGTATCACCGCAAACGTTGGTGAAAGAAGCTATTTCTTTGATGGCGCGTTGCCGCATCAGTTGTTTGCCTGTAGTGGATGACGCAGGTAAAGCTTTGGGTATGTTTAGTGAGTCTGATGCGGTGAGGTGTGTGTATCAAACGCAAACTGAGTTGTCGGTTGGCGAAGTGATGACAAAACCTGCTTTAACTTGTGCCTCGGATGCATCCTTGCGCCAATGTTGGGATTTGATGTTAGAGACTAAAGTGATGAAGCTTCTCATGGTGCATGCCGATGGACGTTTGCATGGGTTGTTGACGGTCACTGACGTGCTGGTGGGTTTATGCCGCAGTTTGTTATCCACATTTCAAGTGTATCACTGCCCTGATACGGCAGATATGATGTTGGAATGGCGCAAAAGTGGCATGATTATGGCGGTGAGCGAAGGTGTACATGCGCGACTGGGTTATACCGCTGAAGAACTGGTCGGTTTAACTTGGCAGCAAGGTTGTTTGAAAGAAGATATGAAGGCGTTGTTGGCATTGCCTAAAGGGGCATCACATGCCTTTTTGTGGGCGTTAGAGGGGGCTGCACTGCCTTTTGTTGCCACACGAGATAGTGAGCAAGCGTGTATGTTCTGGCGTTTGGATGCTTAGTAACAGCGTGGATGAAACATCAATATTGGTGTTTCAAAAAACTTAAGCTACACTCACGCTTATGGCATTAAATGATCAAGAACTTATGTATGTCTATCATGGGCTTAACCAAGCATACCCTGAAGATTTACACATTGCGCGACCTCTGATTCAGATGTTGCAAGCCAAGGGCAAAGATGCTGTTGCTCGTGAGTTTGCCATGAATATGGCGAGACGTATGCTCGCTCTGGGTTATTCAAGCAATGCCTTGGCATTTTTAGGCATTTGTGAAATGCTCAAACACCCCAATACCGACGAAATCAACTCCATGAAAACCAGGGCTGAGTTAACCTCTGGGCATACCCACAGCTCAGATGAGGAACGCCATGTTTTTACGGTGATTGAAGCATTATCCGATAGGGAAGCGTGAGAGTTTTTAAAACAAGGCTCTTTATTACGCATTGATGCTGGGCAAGATATTGTTGAGCAAGGCGAAATAAGCCGTAACTTTTATTTGATTTTAGATGGTGCGATGCGGGTGCATATTCAAACAGCAGCAGGACAACATATTGACTTGGTCACCCTAGAAAAGGGTAACTTCTTCGGTGAATTTGCCTGTGTTTACCAGCTACCGCGTACAGCCACGGTGACCGCTGCTACAGATGCTGTTGTGCTTAAATTCTCGGATGCAGCAGTGGCACAACTGATTGATAGCTCACCTATGGCTGGTGATAGTTTGATGGCTGTGGTGCAACGGCGCATGGTGGAATCCATGTCTTATGGACATCAAGCTTTTGTAGAGTTGCCAGCGGTAGATAGAGGTTGGTTGGCAGATGAAGCTGAGTTGCTGGAGTATTCATCGGGTGATTGTATAGGTAAAAAGGGTAGCTTTGGTGCTGATCACTTTTACATTATTGCCTTTGGTAAAGCTGCAGCAAGCCGAGATGTGGGTGGTGGTAAAACATTGCATTGTGAGTTGGGTGTGAATGCGATGTTTGGTGATGGAAGCCGTTTGTTGAGCTTTCCCGCAGGTACAGAGCTGCATGCCTTTGAACGTTGTTTGGTGTGTAAGATACCTATTGAAATTTTCGATTCTTTTTTCAATGCATATGGTGGTTTTGAACATTGGTTGGAAAAACATGTCGCAACGCAAAATAAACAACTTCAAGTGCAAATGACAGCTTAAGCTGTTGCCATTCAATCATTTCATCAAGATAGTTCACGGGGGATATCATGTCGTTACGTTACCTTGAAACCAGCGCTTTATTGCGTGTGACAGCCAGCGCTTTAAAACCAGAGTTATTATTGACCACAGCTTTGACCATCATGGGTGCTGTGGTGTTGTTTGGCGTGTTCGGGCTTGGTGCTGGCGATTCGTTTGCCTCGTTATTCTCTTCATTTGTGGCGATTGTCTTGAGTTTGTTGTGGTTGATGTTGGGTTTGACAGCACTCGCACATCAACTGAACACAGCGATTATTGCTGACGAATCCATGCCGAATACGGTCTCTGCATACAGCTTTGCTTGGGCTAGAATCAAACCGCTTTTGCTGCTTCCTGCTTGGGGAGTGGGTGGTTTGTTGCTATTACTGTTGTTGGAATTGCTGCTACTGTCGTTGGCAAATATTCCAGGTTTAGGCACGGTGTGGTTGGCAATCATTGCTATACCTTTGCTTGTATTTAATACTTTGGTGGCGATTTTACTGATGTTATCTGCCTTTAATATTGCGGCGTATGTAGCGCGTTCACAGGCTGATTTATCAGCGATGAAAGATGAGTTGTGGCAGTTGGTGAAAGCGAAGTTTACGGTGTTGTTGGTATACAACTTAGGCGGCATTTTGTTGACGTTGGTATTGGCAACATTGGTTTTAGCCCCTTTGTGGCTGGGGGCGCAAGCGAGCTTGATGCTGGCGGAATATGCGGCTAACCAGCCCTTGCAATACCTGTTGGATGCAGTTGGTTTTTGGGGAAGTCTTGCCCATTTGTTAGGCTTGATTATGGGTGGTTTGCTGTTGGCGGCGATTGGTTCGGTGCCTATTGTTATGATTACACATATGACCTTGTTGGTACACTTAGAGTTGGATGCTGATGCTGCCGATATAGCGGATGCAGCGAACAACGAACAACGAACAGGATGATGTTTGATTGGATGTTCAAGCATGGTTAGTCACTTTATGTGAAGAGCTTGCCCGCCTATTGATGGCATTGCTCGCTGTGATGGCTTTGAACATGTTGTTATTGTGGGGAGTTCAAGCGGCTTGGGGTCTTTATTCAGGCACCAGCATTGGGCAAAGAATGTTAGGGCAGACTGACGTTTGGCAAACCCAAATCCAAAGCTTATCATTGATGCCCAGCTTTGATTATGCTTTGCAGGTGAGTCTGCTTGTCGGTGTAATCATCCTTCCCGTGGCTTTTCTGCTTCACTTTTTTCATATTCGACATCTTTTGTATACACCTATGCCTTGGTTGGTGAAAGGTGCGTGGGTTTTGCTGGCAGCTTATGTGATTAGTGATGTATTGCAGCAAGAGGTGGCACATATTGATGCGCAACTGGCTTATATTTCAGTATTACCTGCGTTGTTTTGTTTGTTGCCCGTTTGTTTCACGGTTGCCAGCAACCTATTGCCTGATTTAGCTAGTTGTGTTGTGCGCATTCTTTCATGGTTTAGAGATTAATACGCTGATACGATACACTTTTCGGATGAGCCGCAGGCATACGCACTCAAAATTGTTCAAGTCGTAGCTTGGGCAACCGCTTCAAGTTGTAAACTTGCCAAATCCTGCACACCTTTATCCGCCAATGTTTTTAACTTCATAAATTCTTGCCAAGGCAAAGGTTTATCTTCTGAAGTGGCTTGTACTTCAATCACACCACCATCGGGTGTCATGACAAAATTAGCATCCATAGCAGCTTGTGAGTCTTCGCTGTATTGTAAGTCCAACAAGGCTTTTTCAGCGACAAAACCACAACTTACAGCCGCTAATTGGGCAGTAATGGGGTCTTTTTCAAGTGTATTATCTTTTAAAAGTTGATTGATGGCGATACGCAGAGCAACCCAACTTCCCGTAATCGCGGCAGTGCGCGTGCCACCATCTGCTTGAATGACATCACAATCCAAAGTGATGGTGCGAGGCCCTAATATATCCAGATCAACCACAGCCCTTAAGCTACGCCCAATCAGGCGTTGAATTTCAACAGTACGCCCTGTTTGTTTGCCTCTGGCTGCTTCACGCCCACCACGGGTATGGGTGGCGCGGGGCAACATGCCATATTCAGCAGTAATCCAGCCTTGATTGCTATTGCGCAAGAAGGGAGGCTGTTTTTCTTCGACGCTGGCAGTACAAAGCACACGCGTAAAACCCATGCTAATCAAAGCTGAACCTTCGGCATAACGATTGAAGGCAGTATCAAAACTTACAGGACGCAAAGCGTCAAAATCACGATTATCACGCATATTTAAACTCCTTGGTCGATGAATTTTTGCAGTTGTTCGGTGGAGCCACCGGGGAACTTGCGCCCATCTTCGACAAAGATAGTGGGTGTGCCACGAACGTTCAGTTTCGCCCCTAATTCCATCATGCTTTTCACTGGTGTTTTGCAGCTTGCAGCTTTTAATGTCTTACCATCTACCATCACATCGACCAAGGCTTGGTGTTGGTTTTTGCTGCACCAAATCGATTCAGACTTGGCAAAAGCTTGGGGGTGAATGGAGGTTAAAGGGAAGAGGAAGGTGTAGACACGGAAAGTATTGGCCTTGCCGAGTTGTTGTTCTAATTTTTTACAATAAGGGCAGTCGGGGTCAGTAAATACAGCAATCTTTTTGCCTTTTTTCGGGCCGCTGACAATAGCATCTTTTAAGGGTAAATCAGCCCAGCTGATGCGGCTCAATGATGCCAAACGTAGAGCGGTGAGGTCGGTTTTATTGCGGGTATCAAACATATGTCCATTGATGAGGTAACCACCTGTTTTATCGGCATAATAGATGGTATCACCAACCACCAACTCGTATAAACCGACTATGGGTGTGGTGCGAATGCTTTTGATAGGCATATCGGCAAAGGTGCTGCGGATGGTTTGGTCTATGCGCGGCGAGACGGGTTTATTATCGGCTGCCCATACGTTCAAAGGTAGCAAAAAGCTTAATAAACATAGTATATATTTCATGGTGGCACTCCTGAGTATGTGTTTTTGTATTTTAATTATAGCGAAGCTTATCGTTTATTTTGAAATTGTCCCCTGATAAATGTAGGATTCAGAGTATGGAATGGGTAAAAGTTTTACATGTGATGATGATGACCTCTTGGTTTGCGGGTTTATTTTATTTGCCGCGTTTGTTTGTCTACCATGCGATGAGTGATGAAGCGGCAGTGCATGCACAATTAAGCATTATGGAGCGTAAGCTTTATCGTTTTGTAAGCCCTATGATGCTGTTGACCTTGCTTTCAGGGGCGGTGTTGGTGTATGCGCAGTGGGACTATTTACAAGGTGAGTTGTGGTTTTACTTGAAGATGCTGACCGTGCTGGCGTTGCTGGTTTATCATGTGTATTGCGGACATTTGGTGCGTGTATTTGCTGAGCAGCGTAATGTCAGAAACCATGTTTTTTACCGATTTTTTAATGAAATCCCTGTATTTGGCTTGATTTTAGCACTTGTTTTTGTCTTGGTGCGCCCGTTTGCTTAAAAAGAGAGGTGTTTGGATGTTGAAAACTGGATTATTGTTGATGTTTGTGTTCTTGCAGCCATATGTTTGGGCAGATGAACCGATTTTACCCGTGACCATGATACCTAACTTGGATGCAGAACAAATCGAGCTGGGTAAAGCGTTGTTCCATGAAACAAAATTATCGGTGGATAACACGGTGAGTTGCGCTTCTTGCCATAGTTTAGAAACAGGTGGCGTGGATGGTTTGAGACGTTCTTTGGGTGTTGAAGGGCGAGAGGGCGACATCAATACACCCACAGTTTTGAACAGTGCGTTGAGCTTTCGCCAATTCTGGAACGGCAGAGCAGCCAGCTTAGAAGAACAAATCAATGGCCCACTGACCAACCCCAAAGAAATGGGCAATACTTGGCAACAAGCGATTGCAACGTTAAAACAAGACCCTGCTTATGTAGCAGCATTTGGCGAAATCTTTGATGATGGCATTACAGCGGTCAATATCCGCCAAAGTTTAGCCGAATTTGAGCGTTCATTAACCCTTTCAAATGCGCGATTTGACGCGTATTTGAAAGGAGATGAAAACGCCATTAACCCACAAGAAAAACAAGGTTATCAACTTTTTAAATCATATGGCTGTGTGGCTTGTCATCAAGGCGTGGCAGTGGGTGGTAATATGTATCAACAATTTGGCATTATGAATGATTATTTTGCTGACCGTGGCACAGCTATCACCCAAGCAGATCTTGGACGTTATACGGTGACAGGTGATGTTGATGATCAACATGTTTTTAAAGTGCCATCGTTGCGTCAAGTGGCACAAACTGCACCATATTTCCATGATGGAAGTGCAGAAACGTTAGCTGAAGCGATTCAAGTGATGGGTTATTATCAGCTTGGGCGAACTTTGCCAGCAGCAGACGTGGCTTTGATTGAAAGTTTCCTTAGAAGTTTAGCGGGTAGTTATACGGAGACTTCACCATGATGGATAGATTGCGCGCATCTTGGCAGAGTGTCTTGGTTGTGGTGGCACTTTGTTTACTGTTGTTGTTTTTGTATCAAAAGACAAGCCAAGTCAACGTGGCGAGTTTGTATCAAGTGGATGCTTTGATTCAGAAATTAATCGCTACGGATATCGCCATGGAAAGCGACATGGTGATGTTGGTGAGCGGTCGTTTGACGCATTATGATAGTTTAAATGCAGGGCAACAAAACATAGAGAAGACGGCAAGCCGTATTATTTCGCAATTACATCTTGAAACAACCTTGCAAGCGGAAATAAAAGCGTTGCAAGTGGCATTGGCTTTGCAAAAGCCACCTTTGGAAAAGTTCAAGATGAAATTGGCGCTATTTCGCAACTCAATGCGCTATTTCCCTACCTTATTATTGAATTTAGCTGAAGAATACCCACGAGAAAGACCTATATTGTTGGCAGTTTTACATCAAGTATTGTTGATGCGTTCACAAACACTTGAGTTTGATAAAAAAATACTGCTTGAACTTGTTGCTCAATTGGATGATAAGGATTTTGCCGCCTTAAAACGCCATTTGCAGGTGATGTTAAAAAATCATGCGCTGGTAGAAACATCCATGTATGCCTTTATACATTGCGGTGTAGATGATGCAGGCGAAGGTTTATTAGCCGCTTTTCATACACAATTTGACCAAAAAATGGCAAAAGTGAACTTATATCGTACATTTTTGGTGTTTTTCACCTTGTGTTTGCTGCTGTATGTGGGGCGAGTGCTGTGGCGTTTACGCTCTTCTCAACATGCGTTGCAAAAGTCCCATGCATTTTTACATGATTTACAACAAGCCTTGGATGAACATGCCATTGTAACCATCACTAATCAGCGTGGTGATATTACGTATGCCAATGATAAATTCTGCGCAATTAGTGGTTTTAGACATGAAGAAGTGATGGGTGAAAATCATAGATTGTTGAAGTCCGATGAACATTCGCCTGCTTTTTTCAAAGCGATGTGGACTACGATAGCAGGTGGTGAACCTTGGCATGGGGTGTTGAAAAATAAAAACAAACATGGTGGCATCTATTGGGTGGATACCACCATTATTCCTTTTTTGAATGATAAGGGTAAACCTTGGCAATATATCGCTATTCGCACGGATGTGACGGACAAAGTTAAAAATAATCGTAAATTACAAGAAAGCCAAGCCCATTACCAACTGTTAGCCAATACCATTCCAGACCCCGTTGCTTTGGTGCAAAAAGGATTGTGGGTGTACCTCAATCCAGCGGCGATGGCGATGTTTGGGGCGGTGAAAGCAACGGATATTTTGGGCAAAAAAGTGATGGCAAGTGTGGCGTTGGAAAGTCAGTCTATGATGATTCAATGCTTGGGTAAAATGAAGCAAGAACAAGCGATTACGAGCTTGCAAAAAGTGTCTTTGTTGCATGTAGATGAGAGTACATTTACCGCTGAATTCCAAATGGCAGGTATGTCTTGGCAGGGTGAGGCTGGTGTGTTGTTGGCAATGCGGGATATTACGGAGCGCATGGCTGAACAAGAAAAACGCAAAGTATACCAAGAGCAGTTGGAACATACGCAACGTTTGGAGTCGTTAGGGGTATTGGCAGGTGGTATTGCCCATGATTTCAACAATATCCTCACCTCGATTCTGGGGAATGTATCGTTGGCAGAAAGGCATGTGGATGCGCCTCAGAAAGTATTGCCATATTTAAAGAAAGTACAAACTGCAAGTCAACGTGCAGCCGAGCTTTGCCAGCAAATGTTGATGTATGCAGGTGGTGGGGCGATTGAAAGAAGGGCGTTATCACTGGAGCCGCTGCTGTTGGATATGGTGGATATTGCCAAGGTGGGGCAATATGAAGGTATCAGTATGAAGGTGGATGTTGCTGAAAATATGCCTGCGGTGGATGCGGATGTGCGGCAAATTCAGCAGGTGATGTTGAACTTATTGACCAATGCAGCTGAAGCGATTGAGGGCGAAGGTGTGGTGCAGGTGCGTTTGGGTGTGGTAGAGACCGATGAAACATGGCTGATGCGGGCAGTGGCAGGTTCGGGCATTCAGGCAGGATCGTATGTGTTTTTGGAAGTCAAAGATAATGGTTGTGGCATGGATGAGGCGATTCAAAGCAAGGTCTTTGACCCATTTTTTACCACCAAATTCACAGGTAGAGGTTTGGGCATGAGTGCCATTCAGGGCATTATGAGTGCGCATGATGGTGCTATCACTTTGATTTCTGAGCCCAATCAAGGCACGACGATTCGGGTATTGTTTCCTGTATCGGAGACAAAGTTGAAACAGACGAAGAAAAAAGCGGTCACCCAAACCATACAGGTGGGTTCAGGCTCGATATTGATTATTGATGATGAGGAAGACATTCTTGAGTTGCTTGAGGCTGTGTTGAGTGGTGTTGGTTTCACGGTGTTAAAAGCGGGCAATGGAGAAGAAGGTATTGCGATGTTTGACACGCATCGTGATGAGATTGTGGCAGTGGTGAGTGATATGGTGATGCCCAAAGCCAGTGGTGCAGTCGTTGCTAAATATATACATCAACATGCGCCGCATATTAAGGTGTTGTTGTCTTCAGGTTATGATGAGGCGGAAAGTATGAAGCTGCCTAGTGGGGTGTTGGCAGGTTTTATTCAGAAACCTTATTCACCACGGGTCTTTTTGAATGCGGTGTTCCAAGCTTTGGATGATGAAACAGAAGTTTAGCTGCTTGTAGTTGTGCTT
>JAUZQU010000179.1 GCA_030950835.1 Mariprofundaceae bacterium
CACAAACACGTTTTGTAACCTCAAAAGCACTGGCTTTGGGTTTGAAACCTATCGTAGTGGTCAATAAAATTGACCGTGCTGGCTCTGATCCCGATAAAGTAGTGGATTTAACTTTCGATTTGTTTTCAGCTTTGGGCGCAACAGATGAGCAGCTTGATTTTCCAGTGGTTTATGCCTCAGCGAAAAATGGCTATGCGATGATGGATCATACTGAAGAATCAGACAATATGACCTGTTTGTTTGAAACCATCATGAGCCATGTTGAGCCGCCAAAAGGTGATCCAGAAGCAACCTTACAAATTTTAGCAACCACACTTGATTGGGATGAATATATCGGACGTATCGTAGTAGGGCGTATCGCCAATGGTACGATTAAAGCTGGTCAAGAGCTTGGTATTGCCCATGCTGATGGCACTTCTTCTAAGTTTAAAGTGAGTAAACTTCTTGGTTTTAAAGCGCTTGATCGCATTGAAATTGAATCTGCACAAGCAGGTGATCTTGTGGCTATTGCTGGCATTGATAAAATCACGATTGGTGAAACTATCACTTGTAAAGACAACCCAGAGCCGCTTCCTGTGATGAAAGTGGATGAGCCTACTTTGAGCATGGAAATTCACGTCAACAAATCACCTCTTGCTGGTCAAGAAGGTAAGTTGATTACAACGCGTCAGATTCGTGACCGTTTGCACAAAGAAATTCGTACCAATGTAGCGATGAAAGTTGAAGATACTGATTCTCCAGATGTGTACAAAGTTTCGGGGCGTGGTGAGCTGCATATTGGTATTTTGTTGGAAAACATGCGTCGCGAAGGTTTTGAAATAGCGGTTTCTCGCCCAACTGTGATTCTTCGCGAAGAAAATGGTGTTAAAACCGAGCCTTATGAAAGTGTAATCGTTGATGTTGAGCAAGAATACCAAGGTACTGTGATTGAGAAACTGGGTCAACGTGGCGCAGAAATGACAGGTATGGAAACTGCTGAAGATGGCATGACACGCATCGAATTCATGTGTCCAACACGTGGTTTGATTGGTTATACCTCTGAATTTTTAACCGATACACGTGGTACGGGTACGATGAACCATGTCTTTCATGCTTATGGTGCCTTTGTTGGCGCGCTACCTGGACGTAAAAATGGTGTTTTGGTTGCCAATGGAACGGGTGTAACGGTTTCATTTGGTCTGTGGAAAATTCAAGAACGTGGAAAACTGTTCATGGGTGCTGGCATCAAGATTTATGAAGGTATGATTATTGGTATTCATAGTCGTGATTCAGATTTGGTGGTCAATGCTTCACGTGAGAAGAAACTGACCAACGTTCGTGCTTCGGGTACGGATGAAAAAGTAGATTTGGTTCCACCATTGAACTTATCACTAGAACGTGCGATTGAGTTTATTTCGGATGATGAATTGGTTGAAATTACGCCTAAAAACATCCGTTTGCGTAAACGTTTGTTGATGGAAAATGAACGCAAACGTTCTACACCTAAAAAAGTATAAGACAAAATGTAACTGCTCAGCTCACCCATCTTTTTTCCGCTTCCTGCGTTAAAAAATACGCGCATACAGGAGTATGCTGCGTGTTTTTGCCTTGGTAGCGAATAAAATATGGGCAATCTGATACAGTTACATGGACGATGCTGATGAGGCCCGAAGAGTTAGGCTGAATGTAACTTTGAGGTTATGTTTGAGTGATTTAAAAAGGGCTATAAGTGAAAACTTATAGCCCTTTTTGCGTTCTTAATGTTTCTTGTAAGTTGCTTTGGACTTGCGCTGTGGTGTTTTTGTTTTGCTTTTGTTACCACGCACATGCTGGGTGCGGAAGTTGCCTTTGTTTTGCCCAGTTTTTGAATGTTGGATGGCAGCAGATTGATATGCTGGAATCAGATGTTTTTCGCCACTACCAATGAGGTCACTACGCCCCATTTTCTTCAGAGCATCTCGAATCATGACCCAGTTGTCGGGGTCGTGGTAACGCAAAAAAGCTTTGTGTAGGTCACGTTGTTTTTTGCGGCGTGGGATAAAGACTTTTTCAGCATATTTACTTTGCGTACGGCTAATTTTTTTCAAAGGGTTACGTCCAGAGCGGTACATAGCCGCCGCTGTTGACATCGGTGAAGGCAAAAAGGCCTGCACTTGATCTGCTTTGTAATCATTTTCTTTTAACCATAATGCAAGATGCAACATGTCCTCATCGGTTGTGCCTGGATGCGCAGCGATAAAATAGGGGATAAGATACTGTTTTTTACCCGCTTCTTTGGAGAACTTTTCAAACAATTGTTTGAAAGTATCGTAAGTGCCGATGCCAGGTTTCATCATTTTATCTAAGGGTGCACTTTCGGTGTGTTCGGGAGCAATTTTGAGGTAACCACCTACATGATGGGTCACCAACTCTTTGATATAAGCAGGCGATTTCACTGCTAAATCATAACGCAAGCCAGAAGCAATAAACACACGTTTAATACCTTTTAAACTTCGGGTTTTGCGGTACAAACGAATCAAAGGGTCGTGGTTGGTGTCAAGGTTTTTACACACATCGGGAAACACGCAAGAGGGCAAGCGGCAAGCGGCCTCGATTTCCTCAGATTTACAGCGTAAACGGTACATATTGGCAGTAGGGCCGCCTAAATCTGAGATATTGCCTGAAAAGTTGGGTGTTTTGTCACGAATAGCTTCAACTTCGCGCAAAATAGAGGCTTCAGAACGGCTTTGTATGATGCGTCCTTCATGTTCAGTGATGGAGCAGAATGTGCAACCACCAAAGCAACCCCGCATAATATTCACCGAGTTTTTAATCATTTCATAAGCAGGAATTTGGACAGTTTTTTCTTTTAAATCACCATAACCCACATAAGGTAAACGTGAATATGGCAAATCAAATACACCATCCAACTCTTGGGTATCCAAAGGGATAGGTGGCGGATTAATCCAGACTTGGCGTGAGCCATGTTGCTGAATCAAAGCGCGGGCATTGCCAGGATTGGTTTCTAAATGCAGCAAACGGGAAGCATGTGCATACAACACTTCATCTTCGGCAACCGCTTCATAGGCAGGTAAACGGACGACGGTGGTTGCCCTATTGGGGCTGATGTCTAAAATGGATATAGGTTCAACTTCTTCACGTTGTCGGTGGGAAGCTTTATCATCACAATTGCTACCATCACTATTACGATTCCCCGCCATGCTATAAGGGTCGGGATGTTGAAATTTGGTGTTGGGCACATCAATTTGAGCGGCTGAAATCTCTAACCAACCAGCAGGCACATTTTTCACCATCACGGCTGTACCACGGATATGCATCATCTCTTTAATGGATTCGCCAGCGGCTAAACGGTGTGCAATTTCAATGGTTTGACGTTCACCATTGCCATAAACAAGTATGTCCGCCTTGGAATCCATCAATACTGAACGCCTGATTTTATCTGACCAATAATCATAATGGGCAATGCGGCGCAAGCTTGCTTCAATGCCACCAATCACCACAGGAACACCTTTAAAGGCTTCGCGGCAGCGTTGGGCATAGACAGTCACGGCGCGATCGGGGCGTTTGCCACCGATATTGCCTGGAGTATAGGCATCATCTGAGCGAATGCGGCGTTCTGAGGTGTAACGGTTGACCATGGAGTCCATGTTTCCTGCGGTAACCCCCCAAAATAAATTGGGTTTACCTAGGGCGCGAAAGGCATCGGCAGACTTCCAGTCTGGCTGGGCAATGATACCCACACGAAAGCCTTGTGCCTCTAATACACGTCCAATCACAGCCATGCCAAAGCTGGGAAGATCGACGTAAGCGTCACCTGTAATCAAGATAATATCACAGCTTTTCCAGCCCAAGCGATCCATATCTTGACGACACATAGGAAGTTGGTTGACGGCTTTTGGCGGTTGTTTGGTGTAAGAGAAAATAGGTTTGGGTTTGCTGTTGTGCGATGTTTTCATATTATTTTTCAACGTATGGCAAAAGACAAAGCTTCGCCAGGATGTTCTCCTAAATGGAATACAGAGTGCCAAACACAATGTTCGATGTCGCGCTGGGGAAGTAGTAAAACATCACCTGTGTTGAGCTGGTAAGTATAACCCTGTTGCACAAGCTGCGCAATAAAGGCAGGGCAACGGTCAATGATGGCTTCGATGAGTTCGTGGTCTACTTCTTCCATGTAGGCGCTTAAATCTTCACGATTTTGACATAACTTCAATAATGCTTGCTGCTGTTGTTTGCTCGGCAATAGACTTTGGATGTGCTGTTGCTGTGTTGTATTGTGTACAAAAGCGATGATTTCATCCATAAGTTTGGGTTTGGCTAAAGCAAGCCAAAATGTCGATCCGCTTAGTTGCGCAAAGACCACCCCAGCATGACCACGTTCCACATCATGATGAAATTGAGCGCCACCTTGGGGTGCGTTAAAGTAAACAATGCGCTCTACAAAAGCGGGCTCATGCCCTAACAGATGCTGTAAATGTTGTAATAAGGTGCTGTTTTGACAAATAAGTGCTGATTCAGGAAACAAGACATCGCATAATTTACCTGCCCAAGCTTGTTTATCAGGATTTGAAGACACATCTTCATAACCTTCCATACCCCAAGAAAAACGAAAACGCAGCGAGGCATCTTCATCATAAAAAGACAACCATGAAGCTTTACACCACAGCTCTTCAGCAACAGTTTTTCCTTCATCATGGGCATCGATATACATTTTCTCAATGCCTTGTTCATCATGTTCTTCCATAGAGCTGGCAACAATAGAAAAGTGTTTTGAAAAGGGTGTAGAGTAAGGCTCTTGTTCAAAATAGGGCGTGACTTCAGCTGAATTTAAGACGTTTTCCATCAGCTGCTGTGCTTGTTGGATATGTTGTTGATGGGTTGGCAAGTGGGGACTTAATAATTGTGGTAAAAGCACAGCTTGGTCATGGTTCCAAGATTGTGTAATCGTGGGTAGTTGGGGCATAGTGGGCTTGGTCACGGTTGCGACTTGCCCTAAATCAAAACCACGCCTATGAAGTTGCTGCACTTTTAAATACCTCTTGCCCGAAAAACATCCCCCAATGATAAAGCTTATGCCAGCAAAATGCATGTATTGATTATGCATATTTGTTCTGCATGTTTGTTCTACTCGCAAAATAAACAAGCATGGGTATCGTGCGCCTGAATAGAGCGTATGAATATTTGAGGTTGAACCCATGAAAGAAACATCATCTTTAACAGCTTATGTGAACAACGGTTTTGTGCCGCTTGAAAAAGCAATGGTACATATTGAAGACCGTGGTTTTCAATTTGCAGACGGGGTATATGAAGTGGTTGCTTGTTTTGGCGGCGCTTATCTGGATTTGCAGCCCCATTTACAACGTTTACAGCGTTCTTGTGATGCAGTGAACATCCCTTTGCCCAAACCCATGTCTGAACTCGAAGATTTGGTGCAACAGGCGTATGCTAAAAATCCATTTAAGGATGCGATGGTCTATATTCAAGTCACACGCGGTGTAGCAGCGCGATCACATGTAGTACAAACAACAATGACCCCAACTTTGGTGATTACAGTGCGTAACCTGCCCAAACCAAGCGATGATAAGCTTAAAACAGGGGTCAAAGGTATTACTTTACAAGATATTCGTTGGAAACACTGTGAAATCAAGTCGATTGCTTTGCTTGCCAGCGTGATGGGTAAACAAGAGGCAGCTAAACGTGGAGCAGATGAGGCTTTTTGGTTGGATGAGCAAGGGCATGTTTTGGAAGGTTGTGCGACCAATATTTTTGCGGTGATTGATGGGGTGTTGGTGACACATCCTTTGGATCATCAGGTGTTGGGTGGTATTACCCGTGATATGGCGATTCAAGCGGCACAAAATGCTGGTATTGAAGTCCAAGAGCGGGCGTGGAAGCTGGATGAGCTTGGTCTGACGGAGTGTTTGATGAGCAGCACTACCAATGCGGTGATGCCGATTACGGCGATGAATGATGCGGCAGTTGGGCGTGGTATTCCAGGTGAAATGGGCTTGAAATTGCGGGCTTTGATGTTGCTTAAGCTGGATGACTTACGCGCAGGAGTTAAATCTTCATGAGTACGCAGTTGCAAGGGGTATTATTGGATTTGGATGGTACTTTAATCAACGCTTTTCCACCGATTATTCGTGCCATGTCAAAAACACTGGCTGAATATGGCTTGCCTGCGATGAGTGAACAAGCGATTCGGCGGCATACGGGGCGTGGTGATTGCAGTATGGCGGCTTTGTTTGGCGAACATAAGGCAGCAGCGAGCCAACGTTTTGTAGCGATTCATGATGAAACATATTTGGATGATATTCAGCCTTTATCAGGTGCAACTGCATTGATGGCATGGCTCAATAAACAAGGTATTCCCATGGCTGTGGTAACCAGCAAAGGGCAACATAGAGCAGAAGCGCAACTGGAAAAGCTGGGTTGGTTGGCTGATTTCAGCTGTGTGATTGGCAAATTAGAGGGTAGGGCGGCAAAACCTAACCCAGAACCCTTGCTTTTGGCATGTGCGGCGATGGAGGATGGATTAAACATCCATGATGTGCTGATGATTGGTGATGGTGAGGCAGATATGCAGGCGGCAAGTCGTGCTGGTTGTGCTGGTTGGGGGCTGACCAGTTCATTTTCAGCAGAAGAATTAGAAAAAGCAGGGGCAAAGGCTTGTTTTGCTTCGTTGGATGAGGTGCTGTTGTGTTTACAGAAAAAGATACATTAATTCGATTTTTACTACCTGATGCACATGCCAGAGGTGTGATTATTCGTGGTAAAGCCTTGATGAAGCAAGCAGCAGAGATTCATGGTATGCAGGGTGTGCCAGCGTTGATGTTTGGGCGCACATTGTTGGCATCGATTATATTGTTGAGTGTGAGCAAGGGCGGGGTACGTCAGGTGTTGCAGCTGGATGCCAATGTGGAAAATACACCTATCAAACGCATCTTAGCAGAGTGTTGCAGTGGTGGGGTGCGTGGTTATGTGTTGTGGCAAGATAACCCTGAACCTGTCTTGCCTGATAGTGATGGGATTACGGCATGGTTGGGCAGGGACATGTTGCTTTCAACAGTGCGTGACACGGGAATAGGGCGGCCTTATGTCTCTACCATCAAACATGATTCAGACTGGTTGGCAGAGCATGTGATGGAATACCTCAAACAATCGGTGCAAGTGCAAGCGGATGTGATTTTACAAGATGATCTGGCAATCATGATTGAAGCCATGCCTGGTTGTGATGATGCACACTGGTTCAAAGCGGTGGAAGCGATGGCAAAGGTGAGCAACCAAAGCATTAAAAAGGATGACCCAGAAGTGATTTTGCAGATTTTTGATACTTTATCTTGTCAGATTGTGGGGCGTGATGCGTTTGTCTATCAGTGTGGTTGTGATAAGCGGGATATGCAGCAAGTGTTGGCGAGTATTTCTGTGGAAAATTTACATGACTTGGCAGATGAACATGGTGATGTGACGCTTTCATGTCAATATTGTAAACGTACCAGCAAAATGAATATGCAAGAAGGGGAACAAGGGTGAGATTAAGTAAAACCTTTCGCGACCAATTTATACAACATGAAATGCGTACCCACGGGCGCAAAAATGGCTTTGTGACCACAGGGCAAGAAGCAAGGCTGCTAAAATGGCTGCCTCTCATTGGTTTACCCAAAGACAAAACATTGAATATGGCGAATATTCCCGAAAACTCACCGATTGTGCTTGAAATTGGTTTTGGTAATGGTGATTTCCTGGTTTCTATGGCAGAAAAACACCCTGACTGGACGTTGGTGGGTGTGGAAATCTACTTGCCTGGTGTCGCCAAAGCTGTGGGACGTTTGGCAGATGCTGAGGTGATTGAGCGCACGCGGATTACCCAACTTCCTGCACAATTTGTCTTAGAACATCAAGTAGAGCCAGCGCAACTGGATGGTATATTCATCAATCACCCCGACCCTTGGCCCAAAGCCCGACACCACAAACGCCGCATCATTCAAAAAGACTTTGCCCAACTGCTGGTTTCTCGCCTCAAAAGCGGTGGTTTTATCAAACTTGCCAGTGATATTCCTGAATTGGCAGTGTGGATGCGTGATATTTTGGATCAAACCGAGGGGCTGTCTAATGTGGCAGGTGTAGGTGGTTTTATTGAGCGCGATGAAGATAGAATTTACACCAAGTTTGAAGAAAGGGGCGAAAAAGCAGGCAGGATAAGCCAGTTTTTGCATTATATAGTGGGTTAATGCAAACTGGTTTAGCTTGTGCTGATTTAAGTGGCTATGAAACGTAGGATGGAGCATATATGGTAGTACGTTATTATAGTTTGATTGGCTTGTTGCAGGGTTGTTTGTTGTTGCTTTTGCATGAAGCGATTGTTGAGAAATGGGCATGGATGGCTTTGCCCGAATTTGCTTTTCCAGCCTACGCCGTGGTTTTATTGCTGCCTATCATTGCTATGATGGCTATGCGATTTTCCAGTCAACGGCAGATGATGTATTTGCTGGTTTTTATGGCATTGGTATTTGTATTGCTGGGTTATTATAGTGGCAGTTTGGCTTTTGAAGTCATTACTAAAGACTCTTTCGGCGCGATTTTTGTCTTTGCGCTTTCGATGTTGTTATTGGTGTATATTGGGCTTCCTTTTGTACAAAGATACTTGCAGCACGGGCATATGCGCGAGGCATATCGTGATTTATATGAATTGGGCTGGATGAACACCTTAATTTTGCTGTTGGCAGGTGTATTTACGGGCTTGGTGTGGATCGTCCTTGTTTTGTGGGGAGCGTTGTTTAATCTTATAGAGATTCGCTACTTCGGTGAACTGTTTTCTGACCACTACTTTGTATATCCCGCCACAGGTCTGATGTTGGCGTATGGTATTTCGCTTGGCTTACGCAAGATTAATCTGGATGCGGTGCGAAAAACAGATTTCTTTTTCCGTATTTTAACGGTTTTAATTACTTTTGTGAGTGTGTTGTTTTTGATGGCGCTGGTGGTTTCAGGCTTGGAACCATTGTGGAAGACACGTTATGCAACTACCTTATTGTTGTGGTTGCAAATATTCACCTTATTGTTTGTCAATGCCTTGTTTCAATATGGCTATCAACATCGCCATGAAGTGAGCTGGGTGCGTTGGGTGCGTTGGTCGGTGAGTTTATCGTTGCTGGTGATGCCAGTGTTTAGTTTTATTTGTGTTTATGCGGTGGCGTTGCGGGTGGGGCAATACGGTTGGACAGAAGATCGTATTTGGGCTGCTGTAATTGTGCTGGTGATGACGATGTATGCCGTGGGTTATGCGATAGCGGCAGTGCGTGGTTTGCTGCAAAAAGGGCATTGGCTGGCATGGATGGCGCCGACAAATATGGTGGTCGATTTGAGCATATTGATGATCATTATCCTTAGCAATTCGCCGTTTTTTTCGCCAACACATATTGCAGTGCAGAGCCAAGTATCAAGGTTGATGGATGAAGCAGTGAGCGCAGATAAATTTGATTACAACTACTTGCGTTTTGATGCTGGAAGGGTGGGTTTAGCTGAATTAAAAGCGTTAAGTGTGCTTGAAGGACATGTTGAGTCGGAGAATATTCAACTTTTGGCGACGAAGGCCTTGCGCAAAAAGACACGTTGGGGAAACCTTGGTGCTGCAGAGGGTATGGTTTTAGAAGATACCAAGAAGTCATTTGATGCCTACCCTGAAAATCATGTGCTGGATGATGCGCTGCTGAATTTCTTGTATGAAAAACGTACTGAATATCCGTATAGTCGCTGTTTTCAAGATTCTAATTGTGCGCTTGTGTATGCGGATTTGAATCAAGATGAGCGTGAAGAGGTAGTTCTTTTCTTTGGATATGGCAACCATTACTTGCTACAGAAAACAAAAGGTAAATGGTCAAAAATTGGTTCTCTACGGGGTGGCTCAGGTTGTTGTGGTGCTAAAAATACGCTGCAGAAGCTCAAAGAACATCGTTTCAACGTTGAAGACAATCCTTGGCAGCAGCTAAGCATTGGTCAGACGACATTGCAGGTTCAAATAGATTAAGATTGTTGCATAACTTTGTGCAACAATGGTATTACAAATACTTTCAGCGTGTGATTTTATGGCGGTGTTGGTTATAGTTCGGATGCATACATATTAGGGAGCTTTATTATGGCTAAGCAAGAAGAGTTTTCAGCATTTGACCAAGATGCGTTGGATTATCACAGCAAACCTACGCCAGGAAAAATAAGCGTTCGCCCTAGCAAACCTTGCGTAACGCAGCGCGATTTGGCGTTGGCTTACTCGCCAGGTGTGGCTGTTCCTTGTCTTGAAATTGAGAAAGACCCTGAAAAAGCAGATGAATATACCGCACGCGCCAATTTGGTGGGGGTGATTAGCAATGGTACGGCTGTGCTTGGTTTGGGCAATATTGGTGCTTTGGCAAGCAAGCCTGTGATGGAAGGCAAAGGCGTGTTATTTAAGCGATTTGCGGATATTGATGTATTTGATATTGAGATAGATGAGCTTGATCCTATGGCATTTGTGGAAACAGTCGCCCGCCTTGAACCCACCTTTGGCGGCATCAATTTAGAAGACATCAAAGCCCCTGAATGTTTCATTATCGAAGAAGAATTGAAGAAACGGGTGAATATTCCTGTATTGCATGATGATCAACATGGTACAGCGGTGATTACGGCGGCTGGTTTGATCAATGCTTTGATGTTGCAAGATAAAAAGATTGAAGATGTTAAAATTGTTTGCCTTGGAGCGGGGGCAGCAGGTTTTGCTTGTATGCGGCTGATTGAAGAGCTGGGTGCAGTGCGTAAAAACATGTATTTCTTGGACAGGAAAGGCGTGATTCATCACAATCGTGGTGAAGACTTGCCGCAACATAAGGCACACTTTGCCAATGGTGAACAGGCGCAAACACTGGTTGAAGCGATGGTGGATGCGGATGTGTTTTTGGGCTTGTCGCAGGGTAATATGGTAACGCCTGAGATGCTTAAAAGTATGGCGGATAAACCGATTGTCTTTGCTATGGCAAACCCAACACCTGAAATCAATTATGATGTGGCCATGGCAGCACGCTCTGATTTAATCATGGCAACTGGGCGCTCAGACCACCCCAATCAAGTGAATAATGTGCTTGGCTTTCCATTTTTATTCCGTGGTGCTTTGGATGTTCGGGCGACCACGTTTAATGAAGAGATGAAAATCGCGGCAGTGCATGCTTTGGCGGAGCTGGCGCGTGAAGAAGTGCCTGCTTCGGTGCTTAAAGTGTATGGTGAAAAAGAATTGCGCTTTGGCGCGAAATATATCTTGCCTAAACCATTTGACCCACGCTTGATTGAAGTCGTGCCGACTGCGGTTGCCAAAGCGGCGATGGAAACAGGTGTGGCGCGCAAGCCCATACAAGACTTTACGGCTTATGCCCATGAATTGGGCGCAAGAATCGATCAATCGCGCACATTCATGCGTTTAATTATGGACAAAGCTCGCCATCAACCTGCTCGCCTGGTCTTGCCTGAAGGTGAAGATGCGACGGTGATTCATGCCGCAACCATGATGCGTGATGAGGGTATTGCCAAACCGATGTTGATTGGTTGTCCGCAAAGTATTCAAAGCCAAGCGGCTATGATGCGTCTTGATTTGCAAGGCATTGAAATTATTGACCCTACTGAGGAAAACGCACGTTTTTCTAGTCTTGCTGATGCCTTATATTTTGATAGGAAACGGCATGGCGTGTTAAGGCATGTGGCGGTAGAAACATTGCACCATGACAGCAATACCATGGCAGCATTGTTGGTGCGCCAAGGCTTTGCGGATGGGATGTTGTCGGGGAAAACCAAGCATTATCCCGATACATTAAGCCCGATTTTGAAAGTATTGGGGCATGATGCCAAAACAGGTGAACATCACCATGTTTATGGCATGTATATGTTGATTATGGAAGACCATGCTTACTTTTTGGCCGATTGTACGGTCAATGTGGACATGAATGCGCAGCAATTGGCAGAATTGGCAGTGTTAACTGCCGAGACTACGGCAAGTTTGGGTTGTGAGGCGAAAATTGCCATGCTGTCGTTCTCTAACTTTGGCAGCTCAAATCATGCAGAGTCGCGTAAAGTTGCTGAAGCGGTGGCGATATTGCATGAACATCACCCTGATTTGATTGTGGATGGTGAAATGCAAGCGGATACGGCAGTCAATGCGGATATTTTAGCTCAATATCCATTCTCCAAGCTTAGCGAAGCGGCGAATGTGTTGATTTTCCCTACCATGCAAGCAGGTAATATTGCCTACAAATTACTCAAAGAACTTGGTGGTGGTACGGCTGTTGGGCCGATTTTGATGGGTTTACCGCAGCAAGTTCACGTGTTGCAAACGGGCGCATCTGTGGATGATATTGTGAATCTGGCTGCTATTGCTTCGGCACGAGCGATTGACTAAAATAGAATAAATAGGAGTGCACTATGCATGATTTATTGAGGTTTGTACCACTTTTTTCAGAATTGGATAAGCAAGAAATTGAGTCGGTTCAAAAATTGATTACTTTTCACGAAGTGCCTAAAAAAACAGTGGTACTACAAGAGGGTGAAGATGGTAACTCCTTGTTTATCATCATCAATGGTTCAGTGAAAATATCTTATTATGCGCCTGATGGACGAGAAGTGGTATTGTCTTTATTGGGAGAAGGTGCATTTTTTGGTGAAATGTCGCTGTTGGATAAAGAGCCACGTTCAGCAACCGTGAGCACTCTTGATCATACCCGCTTGGGGCAAATTCGCCGCCATGATTTTGAGCGTTTATTATTACAAAACCCTAAAATTGCGCTTAAACTGCTCACTGAAACTGTAGGTCGTTTGCGTCGCACCAGTAAAATCTTGGAACGCATCAGTACGATGGATGTGCCACACCGTTTGTATTACTATTTGAAAGATTTTGGTGACCGTTTTGGTAAAGAGGGCGCAGATGGCATGGTGACCGTACAATTACCCACCCATCAAATGATTGCTGACCAACTTTCTACCAGCCGCGAAACCATTTCACGCGCGGTGAGTGCCTTGAAAAAAGATGGTATTATCATCAAAGTGGACAATCCTGGTGATTCCAAAATGGATATGGCTTCTTTAGAGGTATTATTGCAAGCAATTTCTTGAAAATGATAATAAATAAGACTTGAAGTTGCTTTTCTCATTCAAAAGCTGACTCTGCGATAGACAATCGGCAACAAATATTTATCATGCTGCTCAAATTACGATGTGTTTTCAATTTTCTTTACCCTGCATCATGGAGCATGAAACATGGATGAACATTTAAACCCCGCATTACCTGTATTAATCGAAGATGAGATGAAAAGGTCATACCTTGATTATGCGATGAGTGTCATTATTGGGCGGGCATTGCCTGATGCGCGAGATGGTTTGAAACCTGTACACAGGCGCATTTTGTTTGCCATGCAGGATCTGGGTTCAACCTTTGAAAAACCTTATAAAAAATCGGCGCGTATTGTTGGCGATGTGATTGGTAAGTATCACCCACATGGTGATACGGCAGTGTATGATGCGATGGTGCGTATGGCGCAACCTTGGAGTATGCGTCATGTATTGGTGGATGGTCAGGGTAACTTTGGCTCAGTAGATGGTGATTCACCTGCGGCGATGCGGTATACCGAATCACGCATGAGTAAATTGTCTGCTGAACTGATGGCTGATATTGATAAAGATACGGTTGATTTTGGCCCTAACTACGATGAATCCATGTCTGAGCCTAAAGTCTTGCCTGCAAAATATCCGAATTTATTGGTCAATGGCTCTCAAGGTATTGCTGTGGGTATGGCGACGAACATTCCACCGCACAATTTGCGTGAAGCTATCGATGCCATCATTGCTTTAACTGATAATATTGATATTGATGATGAAGAGTTGATGCAAATCATGCCTGGCCCTGATTTTCCAACAGGTGGTTTTATATACGGGCGTAACGGTATGCGAGATGCCTTTGCTGGTGGTCGTGGCTCGGTGACGATGCGGGCAAAAGTGGTCATAGAGCGTAATAAACGCACCAAACGTGAGTCTTTGGTGGTTGTAGAGCTGCCATATCAGGTCAACAAAGCGAAATTGTTTAAAACCATTTCAGAGTTAAGCCGTGACAAAAAACTAGAAGGTATTTCCGAAGTTCGTGATGAGTCAGACCGTGATGGTATGCGTCTGGTCATTGACTTGAAGAGAAATGAAATCCCTGAAATTATCCTCAACAACCTTTATAAACAAACACCTATGCAGTGCAACTTTAGTTGTAACTATTTGTCTTTGCTGGATGGGCAACCCAAGCTTTGTGGTGTGCGTGAGTTATTGTTGTATTTTGTGGATCATCGCCGTCAAGTGGTGACACGCCGTTGTTTGTTTGAGTTGGCAAAAGCTGAGTCGCGTATTCATATTTTAGAAGGTTTATTGATTGCGCTGGACAATATTGATGAAGTGATCAAGTTGATTCGGGCTAGCCAAACAGGTGCTGAAGCGAAAGTGGGCTTGTGTTCACGTTTTGGTTTGTCTGAAAAACAAGCACAAGCGATTTTGGATATGCGTTTGCAACGTTTGACGGGTTTAGAGTATGATAAAATCCAAGCTGAACATGATGAAATCCAAACAGTAATCAAACGTCTGACTGCGATTTTGGCAGATGAGAAATTGCTGATGGAAGTCATTATTGGTGAATTGGTGGAAGTGCGTGATAAATATGCTGATCCGCGTCGTTCTATCATTATTGATGAAACATCCGAGTTGTCTGTAGAAGACTTGATTACTGAAGAAGATATGGTGGTGACCATTTCTAATGAAGGTTATATCAAGCGTAATGCAACCACCTTGTATCGTGCGCAACGTCGTGGTGGTAAAGGTAAAACAGCCATGACGACCAAAGAAGAAGACTTTGTGAAGCAGTTGATGGTGGCCTCTACCCATGATTATTTGCTCTTTTTCTCAGATAAAGGGCGTGTTTTCCGCAAAAAAGTCTATGAAGTGCCTCAAGCAGGTCGTGCGGCGCGTGGTAAAGCCTTGATTAACCTGCTTCCTGTTGAAAAAGGCGAGAATATTTCGGCAACTTTGGCTGTGCGTGAGTTTGATGAAGGGCACTATATTGTTATGGCAACCAAAAAAGGTGTGGTCAAGAAAACCAGCCTCACTGAATACGCCAATATTCGCTCGAATGGCATCATTGCGATTCGTTTGGACGATGAGGATGAGTTGATTGCGGTGGCGATTTCCAATGGTGAATCGGATATTATGTTGGCATCTAGTGGCGGCAAGGCGATTCGTTTTAAAGAGGTAGATGTGCGTCCACTTAGCCGAAGTACACGTGGTGTAACGGGTATTCGTATGGCAGACGATAAAGATAGAGTGATTTCTATGGCAGTGGTTGCGGATAAAGCGACTTTATTGGCTGTATCAGAAAATGGCTTTGGTAAACGTACTTTAGTCGCAGAATACAACACCCAAAAACGTGGTGGGCAAGGTGTATTCACCTTGAAAACTGGCGGGCGTAATGGTGATATGATTGCTGCGCTTCAAGTCTTGGATGATGATCAGGTCATGATGATGACCGATACGGGGCGTTTGGTGCGCATTCGTATGAATGGTGTATCGGTGATTGGACGTAACACCCAAGGTGTCAAATTGATTGGTTGCTCTAAGAAAGAGCGGGTGATTGGTGCGGTTCGCGTGGTTGAAAAACAAGATGATAGCGATGATCGTGATGTGGTTGAGAGTGACTTTGATGCGGGTGAATTTGGTGATGGTGAAAATCCATGATTGATCGGAAACAACTGCGTTTACATGGCGATGCGATGGCATTGGCATTGGCTAAACGAGGGTCAGCGGTGGTGGGTGAAGGCTCTGCTTGGCAACAAGCTTGCCACTTGGATGCCAAACAACGCGAGCTTAAAACTGAAGCGGAAAATTTGCAGGCAGAGCGTAAAAAAGTCTCTAAAATCATTGGGCAGAAAAAAGCCCAAGGTGAAGATGCTTCTGCTGAACTCGCAGGTATGGGTGCAGTTTCACAACGTGTAAAAACGTTGGATGCAGAGGCAAAAGAAGCTGAAGCGGTGTTTGTGCAAAGCCTCTTGGAAATCCCTAATATTCCGCATGAAAGTGTGCCAGAGGGCAGTAGTGAAGCTGATAATGTGGAGCTTAGATGCTGGGGTGAGCCAAGGTTGGATAAGGTGCCTGACCATTGGGGTATTGGTGAAAAACTGGGCATTCTTGACTTTGACGCGGGTGTAAAACTGGCGGGAAGTCGCTTTTCGGTGTTGCGTGGTGCTGGTGCGCGTTTAGAGCGGGCTTTAATGCAATTCATGTTGGATACCCATGCCGATAAACATGGTTATGAGGAAGTTTGGGTGCCTGCGATTGCCAATCGTAAAACGATGACGGGAACAGGGCAGCTGCCCAAGTTTGAAGATGATTTGTATAAGTTAGAAGGCGAAGATGCCTTTTTGATTCCCACAGCAGAAGTGCCTGTAACCAACTTATATCAAAATATGATATTGAATGCCCAACAATTGCCCATTAAACATTGTGCCTATACACCATGTTTCAGGCGTGAAGCAGGCTCTGCTGGGCGTGATACCCGTGGCATGATTCGGCAACATCAGTTTGATAAAGTGGAGTTGGTTCAGTTGGTTCATGCTGAAGATGCGTTGCTTGCTTTGGATGAATTATTGTCACATGCAGTGGCGATTTTGGAAGCTTTGCAATTGCCGTATCGTTTAGTGAACTTATGCGCTGCTGATTTGGGTTTTTCTGCCCAGAAAACCTTTGATTTGGAAGTGTGGTTACCTAGTCAAAATACTTATAGGGAAATCTCATCATGTTCCTCTTTTGGGCAGTTTCAGGGTTTGCGTGCAGGTATTCGGGTGCGTGATGCACAAGGTAAACCACAAGCTGTAGCTACGGTGAATGGTTCTGGTTTGGCAATAGGGCGTACTTTGGTTGCGATTTTGGAAAACTATTGGCAAAGCGATGGCAGTGTGTTGATTCCTGATGTTTTGCAACCATATATGGGTGGTTTGACTCAAATAGAAGTGAAAAATGATAAAAAAGGAGAAGAAACATGAGGAAGTGGTTTGTTTTCATGTTATTCATGTTTTTTACTGCTTGTGCCAGTAGCCCTGTAGATATGTCCAAGTCTGCAGAAGAAGCTTATCAAAAAGCACAGCGTATCATGGAGTTAGAAGAGTATGGGAGGGCAATTTTAGATTTGGAGAAGTTTTCTTCCAAATACCCTTATAGTCGTTTTGCCACCCCAGCGGAATTGATGCGTTTAGAGGCAGCTTATTTGGATGGACAATATATCTTGAGCGAGACCTTGGGTTTACGTTTTGTGGATGCTCATCCCGATGATGAAAAAAGGGTATATGCACAATATTTGGTGGCGATGAGTTATTATAAACAATCGTATAGTGCTAAGTTGGATCAACAGTTCTCCCACCGTTCTAGGGATGCTTTTTTAGATTTAAATCAGCAGTTCCCCGTGAATGATTATAGTCAGGATATTCAAAAGTATCTCACTATTTTGACCAATCGGGTTGCTGAACATGAAGTGATTGTGGGTAAATTCTATTGGGATAAGAAACGTTATGTTGCAGCGACAAATCGCTTTTTGTATGTGAAAAACAAGTATGCAACAGCCGATGTGACCGCCGAAGCATTGTTTTATTTGGTGCAGTCTTATCAAGCTTTACAGCAGTTTGCACAAGCCAGAGAAATTGAAAGTTTGTTGAAAAGTGACTTTTCACAAAGTGAATGGGCTGGGAAAGCTGCGTTGTTGATGTAAGAATATGCGTTTATGCTTATTTTTGTGCCTAGCCCTTTTGTCTTGTTCAGATACAGATAAGTTTGAGGTTGCTGAACTTTTGGATGCCAGAGATCAAAGTATTAGCGCGCAGGATATCACTGCATATTCACAACTGTTGTTGGAATCATACCGTACGGATGGTGGTGGTGATGTGTTACAACAAATGCAGAGCATTTTTTTACGTTTTGATGAAGTAAACATGCGCTCAAGAGATAGGGAAATCCGTATTTTGAGTGATACAGAAGCCATGTGTGAACAAACTTATGTGTTGAAAGTGTTGGCGGATGGTGATTGGCGTGAGATTGTGCAGCGTGAGCAATTAAGCTTTAGCAGGGTCAATGATGTTTGGAAAATAAGTGGTGGGTTGTAATAAGAAAGTTGCCTTCGTAGCTCAGATGGATAGAGCGACCGCCTCCTAAGCGGTAGGCCACAGGTTCGACTCCTGTCGAGGGCACCAGATGATAAGAGGAAGGTAGTATTTTGCAGGATATTCTTGATTTAATTGGTAATACACCTTTGGTGAAGTTGCAACGTATCACCCAGCATCTTCCTGATAATATTCATATTTTAGCCAAGTTAGAGCGTTATAATCCAGGGGGATCTGTTAAAGATAGACCTGCATTATGGATGGTTCGCCAAGGCATTGAGTCAGGTGAATTGACCAAAGATAAAATCATTTTTGACTCTACTTCGGGTAACACAGGCATTGCATTGGCAATGATTGGTGCTGTTATGGGTTATCAAGTGCGCTTGGTGATGCCAGGTAATGTTTCAGAAGAACGCAAGCGTATTTGCCTTGCTTTTGGTGCAGACTTGCTCTTTTCTGACCCTTTGGAAGGTTCAGATGGGGCGATTTTGCTGGCACGAGAATTGTATGAGCAGTCTCCAGAGCTTTATTATAAACCCGATCAGTATAATAATCCTGCTAATCCTTTAGCCCATGAACAAAGTACGGGGCCTGAAATATGGCGTGATACGGATGCCCAAGTGACGCACTTTGTGGCTTCTCTAGGCACATCGGGCACCTTGGTTGGCACGGGTCGCTACCTTAAAAAACAATCTTCGG
The DNA here is from genome assembly GCA_030950835.1 of Mariprofundaceae bacterium. GTDB lineage: Bacteria > Pseudomonadota > Zetaproteobacteria > Mariprofundales > Mariprofundaceae > Ghiorsea. The sequence goes on from JAUZQU010000179.1 coordinate 18,864, forward strand.
CAGTGCAAATCATAGCTGCTGAACCTGACTCACCTTTTCATGGTATTGAAGGTTTGAAACATATTGAATCAAGCATTGTGCCTGATATTTATGATGCATCTGTTCATGATCAGAAAATTGGCGTGAGTACAGAAGAAGCTTATCTGTTTACCCAACGTTTAGCAGCCGAAGAAGGTTTGTTGTGTGGTCAGTCTTGTGGCTGCGTGTTGGCTGCTGCTTTGGTGGTGGCTGAAGGTCTGAAAGATGAGGGTAAAGCAGGCACTATTGTGTGTATTTTCCCTGATGGTGGTGAAAAATATTTGTCCACGGCAGTATTTGCGGGTGGTTTGGTGACATCAGGTGAAGGTATTTAACTTTTTATAATCTCTTTTCCACTACTCTGTAGTTGAAGTTGATTTTTGTTGTAATTGAACCTCTTCACGGTTGACATTGATTTCACGCGGCGCATCAATGCCAATGCGCACTTGCCCACCTTTAATGGACAATACTTTGACTTGGATTTTTTCACCAATAGTGATGGTTTCGCCAGTTTTTCGAGTAAGTATCAACATACTCCTGTTATAGACGTTGCTTATCCAAGTGGCAAGTTTAGTGGCTGTTTTTTTTATGCCTTGTGGACGTATTGGGCTGGTTTGGCCGTATCCAAAGTTGAAATATTTAAGCATGTTTCCAAAGTCTTAAGTATATTTTCGTGTTTTTTATATTGCTAGTAAGATATCCATGAAAACGTTAAACTGCGGCGATATGTCATATTCTTCATACGCCCAGCAACATATTCGTAACTTCTCCATCATTGCCCATATTGACCACGGTAAATCTACCCTTGCGGACAGGTTAATTGAAGAAACAGGTGCGCTTTCTCAACGTGAAATGAAAAAGCAAGTGCTTGATTCTATGGAATTAGAGCAAGAGCGCGGTATTACCATCAAAGCGCAAACAGCAACGCTAGAATACGAGGCTAGTAATGGTGAGAAATATAAACTTAACTTGATTGATACGCCTGGTCATGTGGACTTCACTTACGAAGTCTCGCGCTCTTTACAAGCTTGTGAAGGTGCATTGTTGATTGTTGATGCCACGCAGGGCGTAGAAGCGCAAACATTGGCGAATGTTTATTTGGCTATGGAAAATGATCTTGAAATTATCCCTATCATCAATAAAATAGATTTACCATCGGCGGATATTGAAGAAGCTAAACGACAAATTGAAGATGTGATTGGTATCGATGCTTCTGAAGCCATTGCTGTATCGGCGAAGACGGGCGAAGGTATTTTGGATGTGCTTGAGGCGGTGGTCGCGCGTATTCCTGCTCCGCAAAACAATGATGATAAACCTGTTCGCGCCTTGATTATAGATTCTTGGTTTGACTCTTATGTGGGGGCGGTGGCTTTGATTCGCCTTTTTGATGGGCAAATGAAGAAAAATGACCAAATTCGTTTGATGTCCAACGGTAAAAAGTATGGCATCAATGATTTGGGCGTGTTTACACCTGCGCCTGTATCTACGGGTGAGCTGAACTCTGGCGATGTGGGTTTTATGATTTGCGGCATCAAAACCTTGGCAGATTTGCGCGTTGGTGACACGGTAACGCTGGATAAAAACCCCGCAACTGAGCAGTTACCAGGCTTTAGAGAGCCAAAAGCCATGGTATTTTCGGGTTTATATCCTGTTGATTCCAATGATTATGTGGACTTGCGCGACTCTCTGGAAAAGTTAAACATGAATGACCCATCATTTAGCTATGAAGTGGAAAGCTCTTCAGCCTTGGGGCTTGGTTTTCGTTGTGGTTTCTTGGGTTTGTTGCATATGGAAATTATCCAAGAGCGCTTGGAACGTGAATATGATCTTGATTTGATTACCACAGCACCATCGGTAGTGTATAAAGTGACCACCACCGATGGTGAAACAAACGAAATATCCAATCCCAGTGGTTTCCCTGATGCTGTGGATATCAAGGAAGTACAAGAGCCTACGGTGCTTGCTAACCTCTTTTTACCTGAAGAGTTTGTGGGTGTGATGATGAAGTTATGCCAAGAAAGACGTGGCACTCAGCAAGATATGAAATTTATTGGTCAGGGTAGGGTGATGTTGACCTATAACTTACCTTTGGCTGAAATGGTCATTGATTTTTATGATAAATTGAAATCAATTACGCGTGGTTATGCCTCTATGGACTATGAACTGGCAGATTTCAGGACGGAAGACGTGGTTAAGTTGGATGTCTTGGTACATGCTGAGCCTGTAGATGCGCTTTCTTTGATTGTGCATCGCTCGATTGCTGAAACGCGTGGGCGTGCTTTGGTGAAGAAGTTGCGCGAGTTGATTCCCCGGCATCAATTTGATGTGCCAGTGCAAGCAGCTATTGGTGGCAAGATTTTAGCGCGTGAGACCATCAAAGGTGTGCGCAAGAATGTAACTGCAAAATGTTATGGTGGTGATATTTCGCGTAAACGTAAGTTGCTGGAAAAACAAAAGAAAGGTAAGAAACGTATGAAGTCAATTGGTAGCGTTGATGTGCCCCAAGAGGCATTTTTGGCAGTGCTTAAACTGGGTGATGATGGATGAGTGACAACATGGAAGATTTAGCAAAAAACGTGGAAAATAAGCAGGGGAAACCCGCATGGCGTGAGTTTATTGAGAGTCTGTTGGTCATTATTCTGCTCGCTTTGCTGATTCGCAGCTTTATTATTTCACCATTTAAAATCCCATCATCCAGCATGGTGCCTACCTTGGAAGTAGGTGATTTACTGTTTGTTACCCGTTATGCATATGGTTTCCGCCTGCCCTTTACCGATGTGCAATGGTTGGCTTCTGAAGCTAAACGTGGTGATGTTGTGGTTTTTGATTACCCTGAAGATAGAAGCAAAGATTATATCAAGCGGGTAGTTGGCATTGCAGGTGATGTGATTGAATATAAAGATAATATGTTGTATATCAATGGTTTAAAAATGAATTTAAGCGATAATGGTGTGCATACTTATTTGATGGGTGATAATTCTACTGGTGTATCAGGTTTGTATATGGAGCAGCTTGATGATGTGCAACATCAGGTGCTTAGGCAGAGTTATTCTATTCGTGATGGTAAGTGGACAGTGCCTGAAGGGCATTATTTTATGCTGGGTGATAACCGTAATAATTCAAGAGATTCCAGATTTTGGGGTTTTGTGCCGCAAGAGTACCTTGTGGGAAAAGCAGTGGTAGTTAGGTGGTCTTGGAAGGGTGTTTCAAGCTGGTCTGTACGTTGGGATAGACTAGGCACGTTAATTCATTAAAGGAGTATTTATGTTTAAGTGGTTGTTTTGGCTGGTTTTAATTGGTAGTAGTGTGTTTGTCGGGGCGCAAGTATTACCCATTTATAATAACAATATGAAAATTGACAATGTGTTTGAAGGCGTGGCACGTAACTTGGCGTCGGGCTCGGCAGCAGACGCACGCTCTCGTGTTTTAGGCTTGCTTGCAATACAGGGTGTGGATAGGGAAGCATTGCCTGACACCTTCATAGAGAACCTTTTTGTGGAGAAAAACAATGGCAAATTACAAATTGGTTCGGAATACCATATCACTTTATGGCTATTGGGCGAGCCTGTTAGTGTTGATCCAGATGAAGAGTACAAAGCAAGCGATGTGGAACCTATGGATAAGCTGCGCCTACGCGCACGTATGGACTTTGACTTTGCACCTTATCAAGAAACGCCTTGAACTATGCACCACTTGAAAAAATCATCACGTATGTTTTTAAAGATAAAGCACTTTTAAAGCAAGCGCTTACCCATTCTTCTATCTCGAAGAACCACTTGGAAAGGCATGAGTTTCTAGGTGATGCGGTGCTTGGTTTGGTGATCGCAAAGGCTCTTTTCCTACAGTTCCCAGACTCAGCCGAAGGTGAGCTTTCTAAAATGCGAGCTAACTTAGTCTGCAAACAAGCGTTGCTTGATATTGCCACATTATGGGGTTTGGCTGATTATTTGGCTGTTGGAGCTGGAGAACGTGATCAAGATGGTGCTTTAAAATCAGAGTCTATTGCTGCTAATGCTGTAGAGGCGGTGATTGGAGCAGTATTCCAAGACTCAGGCTGGTTTGAAGTAGAGCAAGTGGTCAAAAGTGCTTGGGCTGAAAAGTTGCAAGAGAGTAATACACATGATTTACGCGATGCTAAAAGCAAGTTGCAAGAAATTACCCAAGGCAACGCTTTGGGTTTGCCCCATTATCGTATTGAAGATTTGGGTGTGCAGCAATCGCCACGTTTTAAAGCAAGTTGTATCTTAAATAGCTATGTATTAGGTGTGGGTATGGGTGAACGTAAAAAAACGGCTGAAATAATGGCGGCTGAACAAGCTTTAAAACACCAAACCATTGGCGAACTTACGGCTGGATAGGCTGCAGTTTTAAAATTTTCCCATCTTGTCCAAGGCTTCCTTGTGCAAAAATGATTTTACCATTGATGGAAACTTCTAAAGCGCTGGGTTTTCCAGCTGTAAATAGAAGTTCTGCTTGGCTTTCAATAGTCATGCTTTCGCCTGACTTCAGTAAAACTTCGCGTAATAACTGAGGCTCCTGCTCTTTTTGTTTTTGGTAGACTTGTAACCATACATCATCAATGACAGCAAAAAAACCATAAGATACAGCAGTATCTTGCACCTTCGGCGGACTGCTTTCCTGCTTATTGCTTTGTGTATGGATAGCTTGGGAAGGTTCAGTCTGATTATATGGCGAAGATGGTAAGCTTGAAATTTCAATTTTGTTGTCCGTTAAAATTTCTTGGCTTAATGGACTATGTTCTTTTTCTACAAGAATATCATCTTCTAGTGTAAACAAGTTTATGATGATATTAATCAGCACAAACAATAAAACTGCAGCAATCACCCATGAACGATTGGGAGAAATGGGCGCATCAGGGTAGGTGAGTGGTTTTGTTAACGCATATTGGTGAGACTTGATATATTCAATATCTGTATCCATATTTAAATCTAAAAGGCTGGCATATTGACGCAAAAAACCGATAGCATAAATCTCGCCTGGCATATCTGACCATTCACCACTTTCTAAAGCCTCTAAAAAAGACATATTAAACTTAAGCTCAGCCATAATGTCGTTTAAACTGAGTTTTCTTTTTTTACGCTCCGCACTGAGTTTGTTGCCCATAGCACGAAGGGTATCTTCTCTAGAAGTCAGGTTATCATCATCATTTTCTACTGTGTTATTCATGGTTACCATCCTTGGTGAAAGACAAATATTGCAGTTCATCTTTAGCCCATGCTTTTTGAAGTGGATCAGTGGTGTGTTGCATAAAAGCTTTGATATAAGGTTTCGCGGTTGATAATCCCCCTGTGTTTTTTAACAACTGAATGTAAGCCGATAAAGCTTGTTGATTGCCTGGGTGTTGTCGTAAAATAGTTTCATATAAAGCTTGGGCATAATTAAGGCGATTGTGTTGTACATAAGCGGATGCTTCGCGCAATTGAGGAAATGCTTGTTTTGGGGCAATCATGTGTGCTTTGCGATAAGCTGCAATCGCTTCTTCAAAACGCCCTAAGCCCAACTTCGCATCACCTAAATTACTAAAGGCATAAGCTTGCTTACGGTAACGCGGGTCTTCAAGTGCAATATTTAAATGTCGAATTGCCAAGTGATAATCACCAAGCTCAATGAGCAGACTACCATAATTATTATGCGTTGCGGCACCTGCATTGGCATGGACAGCACGTTCATAATACTTCTTGGCTTGTTGTGTATTACCCCGAATCCGCCAAGCATGTGCAATCGCATCTAGGGTAGCAGGTTGATTGGCTGCAATGCTATCGGATAATAGTAACTCCTCAAAAGCTTTAGGCAGGAAACCTTTGCGTAAAGCATCTATACCTAAGCTGTAATGCAGGGCGGCACGTTTGCTCACATCTTTTTTATCTTGTGCTTTTTTCGCTGAACTTTGACATCCGCTAAACAACAGCAGTGTCACAAGTAATAAAGATAATATTTTCATAAAAAACGCTCCACAAGGGCATAAATGGGGCGTAAAGCCTGATCATCTTGAGCTTTTAGGTCGGCAAAAATGCTATGTTCTAAGGTGTTTTGGCAAGAACATGTGTTTTGTTGTGGTTTATCATGGGCAAAAAAGAGTTGCAGCATACTTTTTGCTTGTTTTACATTCTCCTGCATGACTTCAATCACCGAAGCCACTGAAACATCTGCTTCATTTTCATGCCAGCAGTCGTAGTCGGTACACATGGCAACTGTGGCGTAACACATTTCTGCTTCACGGGCTAATTTGGCTTCAGGCATATTGGTCATACCAATCACATCCATACCCCAGCTGCGGTAAAGCTTAGATTCAGCACGTGTCGAAAACTGTGGACCTTGCATCACCAAATAATTGCCATTATTGTGGGTTTTAAGCCCTTGTTGTTGGCAAGCTTGACGCAAACGCGATTGTAAACAGCCACAAATGGGGTCAGCCATGGAAACATGGGCAACAACTGGGCCATCAAAAAATGTGGAGGCACGACTGTGGGTTCTGTCCACAAATTGATCAGGTAATACAAAATCACCTGGTGCAATATCTTCTTTTAATGAACCCACTGCCGAAATGGAAATCAACTGCGATACAGCAGCGAGTTTCATGGCGTAAATATTGGCTCTATAGTTGATTTGATGTGGTGGAATACTGTGTTTTTTTCCATGGCGTGGCAAAAACACGACTTCTTGCCCGTGAACCCTAGCCAAAGTTAAATTGTCTGATGGTTTTCCGTACGGTGTATCAATGATTAATTCATCAATGATTTCAACGCCTTCGATGTGGTAAAGACCACTTCCCCCGATAATACCGATACGCTGCTGCACGTATTCCCCCTACTACTACTGTTTTGCTGTTTTAAGTTGACCGCAAGCGGCCATAATGTCATCTCCCCGAGACCGCCTTACCGTGGCACGAATACCTTGTGAAATCAAGCCTTTTGCAAACTGATTCACCCTTTCAGTTGAGCTACCAGCAAATTCACTGCCAGGATAAGTATTAAAACGGATTAAATTAACCCGCTCACGGTCAGGATGAACAAATTTAAGCAGTGCTTGTAAGTCTTCATCGCGGTCGTTCACACCTTCAAGCATCACATATTCTAAGGTGATATGCCGTTTTTTTGTCAAAGGGTAAGTATTTAAACATTGGCGCAGTTTGCTTAAATCATGTTTTTGATTGATGGGAACCAGCCTGTCACGCAACGTATTGTCTGCGGTATGCAATGAAATTGCTAAATTTACAGGGTACTTTTCGCCTAAACGCTCGATTTGCGGTACCAAACCAGAGGTAGATACGGTGATCCTACGGCGTGATAAATGCAGATAATCTTCTGCCATCAATAATTCTAACGATTGAAACACCGCGTCTTCATTGGCAAGCGGTTCACCCATGCCCATATAGACAATGTGGGTTACTTGATTATGCAAATCTTGTTGCATAGGGTCGGTTAAAAGGTCGTGTTTTACGGCAAGAACTTGGGCAAGAATTTCCGCAGCTGTTAAATTACCCTCAAATTTTTGCGTTCCCGTATGACAAAAAGGACAATCAAGCACACAGCCAGCTTGGGAAGAAATACACACAGTCCCACGCCCTACATCGGGAATCAACACACTTTCAATATGTTTCAAAGCTTGATTCTCACGTTTTAAGGCAAACAAATATTTACGTGTCCCATCGCTGGACTTCTGCCTTGTAACCAGTTGTAAAGATTCAATATTCATCTTCTCTTCAAGTATCACTTTAACGTTGTTGGGTACGTTTTTCATCGCCGCTAAAGATAAAATACCTTTATTGCGCCAGTCTATGATTTGTTTCGCCCGAAATGCAGGTAAAGCCCATGATTTCATATGTGTTTGAAGTTCTGTTAAGCTTAAACTTGCTAAAGATAAAGTATGCATACGCCCGATATTAGCGGCAAGCCAAGAATTGGGTAGGGTGGGGCGCATGACTTTAGCCACTTTGACCCCAGTAAACATTTCGAATGCGGATTTTCAAACCATGTTGGACTTTGGGCGTGTCATTTATCAGCTCAAACATAACGATCAATATATACAAAAAATGCGTGCTTGGGTTCCAGAGATAACCCTTATCAAGCCGAATTACCCCTCTGTATTGATGGGTTTTGACTTTCATTTGACGCCATCGGGTCCGAAGTTAATTGAAATTAATAATAATGCAGCAGGTTTGCTCTCGTGGAAAACAAAAACATGGTTAAATCAACCTGAGCATGCGCAGTTCAAAGACGATATGAAAAGACGAATCAATGCTATGTTCCCAGCATCTTGGAAAAGTATAGCGATTCTTGATGATAGTGTAGAAACACAGTTTTTTTACCCTGAAATGCAGGCTTATGCCGAGCTGCTCTCTGATGATGGACGCTCTGTTGTCTTGTTATCTCCAGAAGATTTAATTTTAAAGGAAGATGGGTTTTTGTATGCAGGAAGTCAAAAAATCGACGGTATATACAATAGGCATACTGATTTTTACCTTGATATCCCTGAAATGCGACATATTCACCAAGCTTATGTGTCCGAACATGTTGGTTTAACACCTCACCCTCGAAGTTACGCTCTGATTGGCGATAAACAGCGTATGGTGGATTGGTGGCAAGATGATTTTTTTACACATATGATATCTGATGAAGATAAAAAATTGATATTAAGTGTAGTCCCAACTACGCGCAATCTTGCAAAAATGGAACGTGATGAAGTTTGGCGTGATCGTAAAAAATATGTATTTAAACCTGCGGCATCGCATGGTGGAAAAGGCGTGTTGATGGGCAAATCGGTGCGCCAAAAACGTTTTCAGGAAATGATGGAACATCCTGAAAACATGGTCGTACAGGATCTGGTTCCTGCACCGACTTTACTGCGTGATGATGAAGTATTTAAATATGATATTCGTCTCTATATGACAGGTGAAAAGTGTATTGCTGTGGCTGCGCGTCTGTTTCAAGGCAGTGTGACCAACTTTAGGCACCCTGTATCTGGCTTTTATCCAGTGAACATTGAATAACATCATGAATCATGGTGTTTTCTTCAGTAGGGTAGGGTGCTAACAAGTGCCTAAGGGTATGCAACCAAGCATTGCCATTATCATTCCAGTCTACAATGAAGCAAAAGTGCTGCCGCAAGCTTTGACCATGCTGCGCGCCTTATCGGTTGAAGAAATTATTTTTGTAGATGGTGGTTCTACGGATGAAAGTAGGGTGTTGATTGAGGATGCGGGGTTTAGCTGTATGAGTTCTGCTGCAGGACGTGCCAAACAGATGAATGCCGGC
>JAUZQU010000018.1 GCA_030950835.1 Mariprofundaceae bacterium
AAAGCCTTATCCATTTGATTACGTTTCGTCACATCGCGCAAAATGATTTGCACCGCCGCTTTACCATGATATGAAATCGACATACTACTCGACACCACATCAATCAAATTGCCTTGTTTATCGACCATTTTCATTTCTTGAATAGGATTACGTTTACCCTGCAAAGCCAAGTCAAAACGCTGCTTACTCACCGCCTTAAAGTCAGGGTGTATAAAGTCTTGAAGGCATACACCAATACAATCATCTGTCGTCTCTTCACCGAGCAAATGACACATCACTTCATTGGCAAAAATAATATGTTCGTCCTTCAAGATCATGATGCCATCAGGCATATTTTCCACCAGTTGCAAATACTGATCCGTTCTCCGCTCTAAGCTTTGCTTGGATTGCCAAGCGTCCACTACATCCACCAACCTATCCGCAATCATATGCACTAAATTACGCTGATCTGCACTCCATTCCACGTCCTGCTCACACTGTTGCACGACCAATAACCAAGGTTGATGCTGTTGATTGCGAATCGAAACCACCATTTGTGACAACACCGCATGTTGCTGCCTGAACACTTGCGGCAATACTATCATCGTAGTCTTGGTCGCTAGCGCTGCCTCAAACATCTGCTGCATTTCCACATCCTGATCCACCAACACCTGACATGGCAACGCCACACACTTCTCTGAATTGGCTTGCGCTTCCACCCTATAATGCGCTAAATCAGGCGCATCAGCTGTCCACAAGCAGACTCTATCTGCCTGATAGATATCGCGGATTTCCTCCATGAGCTGCTGCATTAAACTGGATGTATCTTTAGCTTGGGCAATGATTTGGTTCACTTGTTGCATATGATGCAAGAAATACAGCTCTTGTTTTGCCAAAGCCTGTGTTGCATGTTGCTCGCTGACATCTTGCAGCATCAACAACACCCCATCTGCAACATCCTCTGCAGCTAAAGGTACATCTAAAGGCGCAGCTAAATCCTCATGCAAGACCTCGTGTAAAGGATAAAGCGACACCTTAAACCACTTCTGAATGCTCGGTATAAACACTTCTTGTTCCAAATGTTGCCTTGTTCCAGCCCTTTGCTGTTCTGGATAGCTGCTTAACCACTGCTGACACAACTTCTCCACTTCCATCCCAGGATAATCAACACTCAATTGCTCTGCGGCACGGTTCTTTTTGCGTACTTCACCTTGTTCATCGACAATAATCATCGCATCATCCATGCAGTCCATGGTTGCCCGCCAAACTGCTGCCTCTTGATCCACCTGCGCTTGAATACATTGAATCTGCTGACATTGATGTTGTTCATGCAGCGTGAGTTGATGGTGGTTGCTGCGTAATAAAGTTGCCGCAGCCGCCAACAAGGCTTGCATACTATAAGCAACTATAAATACACATATTTGTGTGCTGCTATAAGGAAGTGCGGATGTGTCCAAGGTTTGAATCAATATGATTTGCAACAAATATAATAACGAAAGAACCCATCCCCAACGCTGCCCCAACACCGCAAAGAAGAAAAAAGGAACCATCATCATCCACAACAAGCCCATCTGCCCAATGCCACCATCCATAAACACCATGCAACCCAAGACAAATGTCACCAAAGCCGCGATCCAAGGCAAGCAGTGGGCAGCGGTTTTACAGACCCAAGTCACCGACAGCAGCAACAAAACAACCATAGAAAGCTCAACCACCGCAAGTTGCATATGATTACGATTCAGGTTGTACCAAGCAAAAACAATGAGCAAAGGTATAAACAACCACATCACCTTACGCACAAGCTCAATCTGCCTTAGCTGCAAAGCCAAAGGCGCAGCACTGCCCAAACCAAACAACTGCCGCCATGTGTTTTGTGTCTTCATCTTCATATTGCTGCATCCCCCAAGCTATTCAAAAGAGCCATACCTATAATATATAGCACAAAAGTATCCAGTGTGGAACGTCTTTAGGCATTTGCCTAGTCCAATCTCATCACTTATGGACTGTTTCTAACGCCATTTGCCGATATTCGCCGTGTTCTAGCCGTCCTAAGCTTAGCAACATAGACAAACCCGAATGTGTACAGGAGAAAATCTCATGAGCCAAGCCAATCCAGCAAGTCCACACCACACCTCACCCAGCGTATGCAGCAATGCTGCTTTAGAACTATTACTCATCCAAATCAACAGCATACTACCCAAAGAAGATCAGTCATACCGACACACTATCCCCACTTCACCTAGCCCACTCACTGCCCACGCCACCATCCCATCGTCACTATACGAGGCATGTTAATATGTCCTATTCAACATCTACAGCCAACACAGCCCATACCTTCAAACCTATGTACCTCAACTTCAGCTTCTGCCAAGAGCAATGGCGCGGTAAGCTTATTTCTGTGCAAGAGGTCAGCCCTTGCGATGCGCCTACGGGCATCCCTTATGTGCCTGTATATATTCGTGGTAGTATCAATATTGCAGGCTGGGTTGCTCCCGTATTAGACATCCATCAATATTGTGGTTTAGCCCCGCAATCGCTGAACACCTCCAAAGTTGCCATTGTGCAATTCTCTGAAGATGATCAAGAACAGCTGATTACCCATATCACCAACAGTTTTGTCGAAGATAACCCTAGCAAAAACAACACAAGCAAGAACAACGCCGACACATCTTCTTCAGTCATTTCCGATGCCTTATTTATTGGTATTGCCGTAGTCGATGGGCAGCTGCTCACCCTCATGGATGCCGAACAACTCACACAACAAGGCATCATCGAACTGCCCAATAGTGCCGAAGTCAGCAATACCGCTTAACACTATGGTTGTACGGTAAAGCAGCCCCTTGCAAACAGCATACATTCAAATCATCGCCACTTAGGAGAACAACATGAACATCAAGTCCATCACATCGCTCAACATCGGTAAACGCCTAGGCATCAGCTTCTCCATTATCCTTACCCTGCTTGTGGGTATAGGTATGTATGGTGCCAGCATCATGCAAAACTTGGCAGGGTTAACAGACAAATTGTACAACCACCCTTTCTCTGTCAGCACCAGCATGCTTGAAATCAACAATGATGCCACAGAAATGCACCTTATCTTACAAGAAGGCGTTTTATCAGGCTCAACAGCCGCTCTCCAACAAGCAAAGATAAGTATGATGAACATTGAGACCCATGCCATGAAAAAATTTACGCATGTAGAGCAGGCATTTCTTGGCGATAAAACACAAGTGCTTGAAGCCAAGGCGCTGTTCATTGGCTGGCAACCCATTTGGCAACAGATGTTAGACATGGCTGAACAAGGCAAAAGCTCGCGCCAAATCACCATCTATGATGATCAGGTCAACAACCCTCACTTTGAAGCCATGTTAAAGTCGAATCATGATTTGATTGATTTTTCCTTCAGCAAAGCCGATGAATTCATGAATAATGCACATCTTTCCCGTGATGAAGCCATCAACTCCATTTATAGCGCTTTAGCTGCCGCTGTACTTCTCGTGCTTGCTTTAAGTTACTTGGTCACCCGCAGTATTGTCCGCCCTGTGCAGCGTTGTGCCGAAATTGCCGAAAACATTGCTGAAGGTAATTTTAACAATGATATTGATAGCAGCCGTCAAGATGAAGTGGGCGATGTACTCAAGGCGATGCAGCAGATGCAAAGCGTTTTATTTACTAAACTTAGCCAAGAAAAAGAAGATGCCGCACGTATTGGCACCGCTTTGGACAATGCCTCTGCCAATGTGATGATGGCAGATGTCGATTATAATATCATTTATATGAATGATGCTTTAACCGCCATGTTCAGCAAAAATGAACAAGATTTGAAAAAAGCGTTGCCTGATTTTGATGTCAAAAATCTAATTGGGCAGTCCATTGATGTGTTTCACAAAGACCCATCACATCAACGTCGTTTATTGGATGGTTTAAAGTCTTCTTATACCACGCCTGACATGGAATTGGGTGGTGTGTGGTTGCGAATTACCGTCAACCCCGTCTTTGATGATGATGGCAAACGTGTCGCCACGGTCACCGAGTGGGACGACCGCACTTTAGCCCGTCAAGCTGAGGCGAGTGCTGCCCAAGCCTTCCGTGTCACTACGGCATTAGATAGAGTTAGCTCTGGTGTGATGATGGCAGATGAGGAAAACACCATCATTTTCATGAATGATGCTGTAACCCGTATGTTTAAAGACGGTGAGGCCACTATTCGCCAACAAATGCCTAACTTTAATGCCGATAAGTTGATGGGTATGAATATGGATGCTTTCCACAAAAATCCAGCGCATCAGCAAGGCATGGTCAAAGCCTTAAGCAGCAAACATGAGACTAACCTCAACATTGCAGGTTTGCACTTCAAATTTGTGGCGAACCCTGTCGTTGATGATGAAGGTAAACGTGTAGGCACTGTGGTCGAATGGACAGACCGCACTCCAGAAGTGCTGCTTGAACAGCAAGTTGAACGTGAGGTTACATCGGTGGTGGAAGCTGCAAAAAAAGGACAACTCTCGCTACGTGTCAATACCCAAGGTTTAGATGGTTTAGTGCATGGTCTAAGTGAGTCTTTAAACACCTTGCTAGACACCATTGAACAAGCCATGAGTGATACCATAGAAGGTTTAAATGCGCTTGAGCAAGGCGACTTAACCCACCGCATTGTCAATCAACATGAAGGTGTGTTTGAAGACATTAAACAAGCCAATAACAATACTGCAACCAACCTTGCCGCACTGATCCAAGAAGTGCGTATGACTTCCGAAGAAGTGATGCAAGGTTCTAGCGAAATATCCGAAGGTAATACCACCTTATCCTCGCGCACCCAAGAACAAGCCGCTGCGCTGGAAGAAATTGCCTCTAGTATTGAAGAAATGGCATCTACCGTGGAGCAAAATGCAGACAATGCCAAGCAAGGCATGCAACTTGCCAGCAATGCGCGTAGCCAAGCCGAGGATGGTTCAAAAGTGGTGGATAATGCAGTACAAGCCATGGATGAAATCAGCCGCTCAAGTCGCTCTATTGCCGATATTATTGGTGTGATTGATGAGATTGCCTTCCAAACCAACTTGTTGGCACTTAATGCGGCGGTAGAAGCTGCCAGAGCAGGTGATCAAGGGCGTGGGTTTGCCGTGGTCGCAGCAGAAGTGCGCTCTTTGGCAGAACGCAGTGCGGCATCTGCCAAAGAAATCAAAGGTCTGATTAACACGAGTCTGGAAAGTGTGGATAAAGGCAAGGCTTTGGTGGATAAATCTGGTGATATGCTCGATGAGATACTCATTTCATCAGGCAAAGTGAACGATGTGATTGCTGAAATATCCGCTGCTTCACAAGAGCAAGCTTCATCCTCCAGTCAAATCAGCAATGCGGTGAATGAAATGGATAATATGACCCAGCAGAATGCTGCTTTGGTCGAAGAAACCGCTGCGGCAAGCCAGTCTCTGGATGATAAAGCCATGAGTTTGGAAACCTTGATGCAAAAGTTCAATACAGGCGACGTTGCCAGCCGCAAAAACAATGCTGCTTTGGCTGAAGCGCAACAAGACTTAGTACGTATTGGTCATCAAGCTGCCAAACCCAGCAAGAAAAAAGCAGCTAAAGTGAGCACGGATGATGCTTGGGATGAATTTTAGAGCGGATTTTTAGGCACACATTGAATCGTCATGCCGTTTGCTTTTGCCCCTTTGATAGAGCCCTTGCATACGGCATGACAACAATGTCTTCAGTCTGTTCGCCACAATCTGTTCTCCCCATCTAAGTTTTCCCCATTCTCAAACAAGGAGGTTTTGATGAGCATCGTGACTATCCCTACATTATATGCACTTGAACAACTACTCAGCAAACATGCCAACCCCACTGATGAAACCAAGCCTGTTCATGTCATTATGCTGCATTTAGATGCAGAAAACATGCAAGACACAGGTTTAAGTCATGCCGCTTTGGTCAAAAAGATTCGCAGCCATGCCCAGCTTAAAAAAGTCGCTGTAATTTTCGCTGAGCAAGATGAAGAACAACATATCATCCAGCAAAGAACTTACACAGATGCCTAAGCCCTCCTCCACCTTTGTGGACATCAAGCCGCGACATTTGCCTATATTTCTCATGCCCTAGCTCACCTACACTTAGTCTTACCCACTGCTATGACCTACCACCCAGCAATCCTGACCAAAGGAGTATCATCATGGAAAAAAGAGCCGAGTCCCCATCCTTTGCCGAAGACATCATAGGCACGTTATTCATCGCCCTAGGCATTGTTTCCATCTTATTGTTATGTGTATAAAAATGATCAAATAAAAGAGGTGAAAACATGAAAAAAACCAATACCACGCTCCAGCTACAACAAGAAGCTTACCTTTGTCTCAATCGTCATGGACATATTGTTTCTAGCAGCGCCTCTATACAAGGTTTGTTAGGTTTTAGTCCTGAATTATTATCTGGTCGTCATATCAATACGCTTTGTCTTGAGCCTGACACCTTGAATTATCTCAACGAGATTATTCTGCGCAAAGGGCATGTCGAACAAATGCGTACCTGCATTCAAAACAGCAGTGGCTCGATACAACTTCTGGACTGTTGCGCTTCAAGATTAAAAACCCCCGACGGGCAAATTATAGGGACTGAAATATTGCTCAAAAGCCTCTCTTCATACCAGCAGTCTCAAGCTTGCCCTCAACTTAAAATCAGTATCCACGGCAATATTTTACAAGCCAACCATCATGCCCAGCCCATTTTATCCCAGTGGAAACGTCAACAAGGGCAAACTTTACCCCAATTCCTAGCCCCTGACCTGTTTCAAGCTTGGGCAAATAGTGAAGTCTGCACCAAAGAATACCAAGAAGATGACAACCATATTTATATTTTCGTCCCCCAGCTTAAACTTTCTTTGATTACCCTGCATGTGCTCTCCAAAGTTGCTTACAAAAGCACACATAGCAGCAGAAAAGCATCCTTAAAAAGCGTAGAACAGTTGCTCGCCTTCAACCAGTATAAAAAAATCAGCCATGTCTGAAGAAAGCGTCAAAAAAAGCATCTTGGTCGTCGATGATGACCACAGTATGCGTTTTTTAACCACACAGGCACTAAATTCGTCATTATTTCATGTCTATGAAGCCACTTGCGCCCAAGAAGCTTTGGCTATCTTGAAAAACTTACAACCCGCATTGATGATTATTGATGTTTGTATGCCCGACATGGATGGTTTTGAATTATGCAACATCATTCGCCAACAACCTCACTTACAAGACACCCCTATTTTGATGATTACAGGTTTGTATGATACCCAATCCATTCAACATGCCTTTGAATCTGGGGCAACGGATTTCATTGCTAAACCTGTGAACTGGGGTTTGCTGCCGCACCGTGTTCAATTCCTGATTCGCAGCAGCAACGCCATTGCACAAGCCAAACAAAGCACCGCACGTTTAACCAGAGCGCAAAAAATTGCCCGCTTAGGTTGGTTTGAATGGAACATCAGCCAGCAGCACATCGAAGTCTCTGAAGAAGTATGTCATATCTTTCAATCTCCGCGCCAAGAGCAACAACAATTTTTTGAAGCTTTAATGACATCTTCTCACCCTGAAGACCAAAGCCGCTTTCGCATGGAGATTCAAGAAGTTTTACACGGCTCTAAATCGTTGAACATCGAATACCGCATCATCACCAGCCCAACCAGCGAAAAAACCATCCATTTGCATGGTGAACCTGTGCTTGATGCGCAAGGCAACGTGTGTTTCATCAGTGGTACCATTCAAGATATCAGTGAACGTGTCGCCTCCGAAACTACGATCCGTAGGCTGGCTTATTATGATCAAGTCACGGGTTTGCCCAACCGTGGTCTGTACAAAGAACATTTGCGCACCGCTTTATCCCATGCTCAACGTGATGGACATCAAGTGGCAGTGATGTTTTTGGACTTGGATAAATTTAAACGCATCAATGATACCTTAGGACACAAAGCTGGCGACATCTT
>JAUZQU010000180.1 GCA_030950835.1 Mariprofundaceae bacterium
TCAAGGTCTTCATGCGCCAAACCCAGCTGGATCCAGCAACATGAAAAACAGAGCAACAAAAGTTTATACACTTGCCTTTACCTGTAAAAATCTTATGCAGGATGTTGCACAAAAAAACGTGCTAACCATGTTTTATGCCAGCCTAATTGTTCAATCAGTAATACGAACAACAATGCCACCATGGAACCCAACAACAAACCCACCGCAGGACCAAATAACCACATAATACTGGCTTCTGCCGCTTCAGGGCCAAGCTCAACCGTACGAAAACCCATAATCACCCAAGCAGGTGGGTAAAGCACTGCACCAAGTCCAAAGGTGAAACCAAAGACCTTTTTCCAGCAATCTTTTAAGGTCGTCAATGCTACAAT
Source organism: Mariprofundaceae bacterium (assembly GCA_030950835.1). GTDB lineage: Bacteria > Pseudomonadota > Zetaproteobacteria > Mariprofundales > Mariprofundaceae > Ghiorsea. The sequence goes on from JAUZQU010000180.1 coordinate 372, forward strand.
TAACAATAAAACACAGCTTAAAATACCCAAACCCATAGCATGAATATGCCCACGCAATAAACGCTGCATGGCATCATTGGCAAGCGAGCCTGTATGCGAATGTTGCGCACCAGCTTCATGACCATTGCCTGCATGAGCATGACCAGTTTTCGGCTGTTGATGATGGTCTGCAGATGCATTGGCGGCATGGGCATGCTCACCCATATCCATTTCATCCATAGCCATACCTTGCATCATCTTTTGTGTATGTTTTTGCTGGATTTCACCTTGTTGGGTTTCAAAAGCACCATGTAATTGTTCATGATGTGTTGCCATATAAGCTGCCCACGATGCGCCAGCCAGCAAAGCAAATATACCTAGCATTAAACCATATCGTACGGGATTTATCAGTTGTGTGTTCATTTCGTGCTCCTTTTTCTATGTTTTGTGATTTTTTAGTTCAATAATGTTGATAAAGTTGGCTACCTCCTTGTTGCTCACCACTGAACTCAGGCTTACACCTTTAAGCAACCGTCAATTGCCCCATCATACCTGCATCTTCATGCTCTAAAATATGGCAATGGTACATATATGGGGCTGTTGCAGCTGCTGTATGATCTGTGAACTGAATGATGACTTGCACCTTAGCATTTGCAGGCAGATAAACCGTATCTTTTAAACCTGTTTCATAGGCTTTAGGTGCTGCACCATTGCGACTTAAAATCTGGAAATATGCACCATGAATATGGAAATTATGATCCATGTTCGAAGTGTTTTGAATATCCAATATTTCAATCGCATTCAGCGTAAAAGCTTCATCAATACGCGTCATAGCCATTTGTTTATTGTTGATATACACCTTACCTTGACCCATAGACAGGATAAAAGGGCGCGTTTTCACGGATTGGGCTGCCGTTAAAGGTGCTAAAGTTGTGCTTAACACTGACGGCGTGGTGGTAACCGCTGTTGCTGCTTGGTTCACCTTAAGCTGCATCAGTTGCATGCCTGTGTTCAAGTCGAGCAAGCTAAGGCTAGAGCCTTGCAAGGCTGTTAAATCAACGACAATTTCGGCACGTTCTCCAGGGCTCATGGTGATGCTGGTCAAAGGCACTGGCGCAGCCAACAAACCTTGTTCTGTGGCAATGAGTTTGAAGGGAGTGCTCCCCGATAAAGCGAAGTTATAAATTCTAGAGTTAGAGCCATTGAGCAAGCGCAAACGCACTTCCTTGGCTTGGACATCCAGTACAGAATCAAGCACACCATTGACCAATATCGTGTTGCCTTTTTTACCCTGCATCCTTTCCATATGGCTTAGGCTATAACGAAATGTGCCATCGGCTTGCATGTCTCTATCTTGTACAATCACAGGGAAATCATCGGTGCCATAAGTTTTGGGCAAATCCAAAGCCAGAGATTCAGCGTCGTCTACAATCAACATGCCCGCTAGGCCTGCATATACTTGGCTGCCAGTGCTGCCATGGGCATGGGGATGATACCAATTGGTCGAGGCGCGTTGAATCACGGGGTAGGAAGCCTTCCATATGCTATTGGGGCTGATTGTTTGATGGGGACCGCCATCCATATTTGATGGCACACGCATACCATGCCAATGCAAGGTTGTTTCTTGCCCCAAAGCATTAAAGACATTCAAGTCCACGGTTTCGCCTTTTGTCATCCGCAAGGTGGGCGCAAGAAATTGACCATTGATGCCCATCGTGGCTGTAGTACCTTGACCCGTAAACTGCTTTTTCCCTGTTTGCATACTTAAATCGAATACTTTATTGCCTGTGATGCCTGAAATTGACGATAATGCTTCGGGAGGCGTAAAAAATGGACGCGTAAATACGCCCGTATTCAATGAGGGTTGTAAATCTATTGAACCCATCATTCCACCGCCACCACAAGCGCTTAAACCTAGCCCTGATAAACCAAGACCAGAAAGCCCCAACATACTTGTTTTGATAAAATCTCTACGCTTCATATTATTCTCCTGATTTGTCTGAACTGTAATAAATACTGGTTTTATGTTTTTCGCCATCGGATGTTTTGAATAATACCATGATACCATGCTTGCCAGCCTGCTCCAAATCATAACCAGCCATATACCAGTCGCCCATTTTCATGAGCATTTTGGAATCTGTGGTTTTGTCGGCATAAAAGATCTTAGAATTCACCGCAATATCCGTTAAAGCCGCACCATCTTGCTCAACTTTGATCATCAAGTTGTGCGAGCCGCCATGTTTCATGCCACTTTTAGCAGGCATGATATGAAAGCTAACCATCAGCCCATCCACTTCCTTTTCTTCAAGAAACATCGCGCTGGATTTTTGCATGTCCATGCCATCGTGTTGATGTTCAGCATGATGGTGAATGCCTCTACGTTCTGCCGAGTTTTGTTGTGGCCCATGTTTATGGACACTTTCACCTGCGATCACAGGTTGTGCTACGAGAGTCAAAGCAGCCAAAGCTGCCGTGATTGATAATGCTTGTAGTGTTTTGTTCATGCTATCTCCTTGTTTTTAATGTTTGTGTTCAAATAGTTCATCTGATTCTTGATCCATATTGTGCTCCCAGCCATTGCCATCATGCAATGCCCCACAGCCGCTGAAGGCAAAAATCATCAATAACAACATCACCAGTTTACTCATCATTCATGTCTTCCATGCTCATATCTTCATCGTCGTCATCTTCATCAGAGGATTGCATCATGTTATGCATAGGCATATCTTCATGTGAACTCATACCCTCATCATCTCCCGTCATGTGTTTGATCATGCAGCCATTGAGTGTAAGTAAACCAACCACCAATATGGCCATTATCATTTTTTTATCTTTCATCTTTCTTCTCCTTGTTGTGCCTGTTTTTCTTTCCATTGTAAGACCAAGCCATAAATCACAGGCAAGACCAGCAAACTTAA
>JAUZQU010000181.1 GCA_030950835.1 Mariprofundaceae bacterium
GCCTCCGAAGCTACTATCCGTAGGCTGGCTTATTATGATCAAGTCACGGGTTTGCCCAACCGTGGTCTGTACAAAGAACATTTGCGCACCGCTTTATCCCATGCTCAACGTGATGGGCATCAAGTGGCAGTGATGTTTTTGGACTTGGATAAATTTAAACGCATCAATGATACCTTAGGACACAAAGCTGGCGACATCTTGCTGGCTAAAGTTGCCGATGTGTTAACCCTCTGCATACGCGACACGGATGTATTGGCGCGCATCGAAAATAACAACCATGAAGTCGCCCGTTTAGGTGGTGATGAGTTCACCTTGATGTTGACCCATATCAGCCAAAGCCACCAAGTTGCAATGGTTGCCAAACGTATTACACAGGCTTTGAAACAACCTATCACCTTGGAATTGGACCATGAACAACATGAGGTCGTCATCAGCTCCAGCATTGGTATTGCGCTGTATCCCGATGATGCCAGCGATGCCAATGGTTTGCTGACTAAGGCTGATCTTGCGATGTACCGCGTTAAAAACCAAGGGCGCAATGCCTACGCATTCTTTGATACCAGCATGCAGCAACAAGGCGCACAACACCTCGCCCTAGAAAGCGAATTTAGACATGCCCTCAAACATGATGAACTTGAATTACACTACCAACCCAAGGTCAACAGCCATACGGGTAAGATTGTCGGGCTTGAAGCACTGGTTCGCTGGAACCACCCTACACAAGGTTTGGTTGCGCCCATCAAATTCATCCCTTTGGCAGAAGAATTGGGCTTGATGGTGACTATGGGTAGTTTGGTATTGTTAGAAGCCTGCGAACAATATGTGCGCTGGCAACAACAAGGTGTGCCTGTGGTACCCATTGCGATTAACTTATCAGGGCAACAGTTTTCGAACCGCTGCTTATTCTCTGAAGTCAAAGAAGTGTTGGCAAAAACAGGCATGGACCCTTATGCCTTAGAGCTTGAAATCACCGAAACTGTACTGATGAAAAATGCTGATCGCACCATGAAAACCCTTAACCAACTCAAAGATATTGGCATTTCTTTGGCTGTAGATGATTTTGGTACGGGTTATTCAAGCATGAGTTACCTTAAATACTTCCCCATTGATGTGCTTAAAATTGATGGTTCATTCATCCGTGAAACGCCGAATAACAAACACGATTGTGGTATTGCAGAAGCCATTGTTTCGCTGGGGCATGGTTTGGGTTTGCAGACCGTTGCTGAGTGTGTCGAAACCCCCGAACAGCTCGCTTTTTTGCAGGGTATAGGCTGTAATCAGATTCAAGGTTACCTCTTTAGCCGCCCACTTCCTGCCGCAGACACCAAAAAGGCACTGCAACAAACACACTTAACTGCCCAACCTCAACAAAGCAAACAAACCATCAAGCCATGAACGCCTCATCTTCAAACCAAACCCAGCTCACCCCCGCACAACAGCAGTCTATCCATGTGGAAACTTGCAAAGAGCTGGCAAAACGCTCCTTGCCTGGAAATTATGTCTATGTTTTGTTATTTCTGACCATTTACTGGGTCACCGAGATCTGTGCTGTGCATCAGGGTATGATTTTTTATATGGGGGTAACCCTGATTGCGTTTTGTATATTCAGAGCTTATCTTGCCCTCAACATTGAAGCATGGGTGGGAAATCTCAAACCATGGAAAATCTATTTTTCATGTTGCACTTTAAGCATTGCCAGCATGTGGAGTGTTTTAGCCATACATCACTGGCTAGATTATGGTCTCAATCAATATACCATGCTTTTATTGTTGCTGGTGATGGGTATTCTTTATGGTGCTTTATCCGTATTGTCCTTAATCAAAGTGATTTTTCGCGCTTTTGCCGTCATTTTACTCTTACCATTGATTATTTTTGGCTTTATGCAACAGGAAAGCCTGAGTTTCACCATCAGCAACATCTTTTTGATTGGTTTGCTGTTTAGCTTCAGTGTTTCAGCTAAACTCAGTCAATCCTTCAGCAAAAGTTTAGAGTTTACGGTGTTGATGCAAGATAAAGAATGCGAAGTCAACCGCTTTGCGGCTAAAGCCAAAGCTGAATCTGAAGCTAAATCCACCTTTTTAGCCAATATGAGCCATGAAATACGCACCCCCATGAATGGGGTGATTGGCATGACTGAAATGCTGCAACAAACAAACCTTGATGCCAAACAAGCTTCATTTGTAGAAGTGATTGACCGCTCATCCCATGCTTTATTGTCTATCATCAACGATATTCTTGATTATTCCAAAATTGAGTCAGGGCATTTAAAACTTGAGCATTTACCCTTCATTTTACAAGATGTTACCGATGAAATCATGGCATTAATGGCACACAAAGGGCAAACTAAAGACATTGAAGTCATTCTCGACATTGCCCCCGATATAGCCCATGCCTACTTGGGTGATGCAGGGCGAATTCGCCAAATTATCATCAATTTATTAGGCAATGCCATCAAGTTCACCCAAGAAGGTGAAGTTATTCTGCGCATTACACGGAGCAAAAAAATCAACCAAACCCATTGGTTACGTTTTGCGGTCATCGATACAGGCATTGGTATTCCAGAAGAATCACTACAACAAATTTTCGACTCTTTCTCCCAAGCCGATAACTCCACAACCCGACGTTTTGGCGGCACAGGTCTAGGTTTAGCCATTTGCCGACAACTCAGTCAATTGATGGGTGGTCATATTGATGTTCAAAGCAGTGAAGGCGAAGGTTCAGAATTTTCCTTTTCTATTCCTTTGCAACATGATGTCGAACACGAAGCATCATGCCTGATTCCGCCCCAAGAGCTGACCAACCTACGCCTACAACACCTACTTATCGTCGATGATAATGACCATCATCGTGATGTCATTTGCCAACAACTCACGGCATGGAAAGTCGAACATACTGCCGTAGATTGTGCGATTGAAGCTTGGCGCATGTTGAATCAACCAAGCAGCACATCGCCTTACAACACCATCTTACTGGATATGCATATGCCTGGCATTGAAGGTTTGGACTTGGCAAACTTGGTGCGCGATCATCAAGATTTAGCAGCGATGCGTATCATCATGATGTGTACAAACAAATCTGATGTGCAAGATGTCATCAAACAACCCCAACTCGTGAATACTTTTATCCGCAAACCCATACAACAGCAGGCGCTGCTAGAAGCACTGCAACCCAGCAGCGAAACTACTGCTCCAAGCCAAGCTGCTCAACACATGTCTGACGTTGAAACTTCGCCAACAACCATGCAACCTCTACAGATTTTGATTGCCGAAGATAATCTGGTCAATCAGGAAGTGCTGGTGGCGATGTTGGGTTTGTTGGATTGTAAGAGCCGCATTGCCAACAACGGTTTAGAAGTGCTCGCTGCCTTAGAACAACAACCTTTTGATCTTATTCTCATGGATTGCCACATGCCACAAATGGATGGTTTAGAAGCCACTAGGCAGATTCGCCAACGCCAAGATGAACTTGCCCACATCACCATCGTCGCCCTCACTGCCAATGCCATGCCCGAAGACCGCGAACATTGTTTGAAAGTAGGCATGGATGATTATCTCAGCAAACCGTTCACCCAAGCACAGTTAGAACATATTTTGCGTAAACATACAACCACAGGCAAAAGCAAATCAAAACACACCTCATCTTCAGCTATCACACCACTACACATACAGGCTAAACCTATCCCTCAACCAACCCCCACAGCAACACCGCTACCACGCACCATGTTGGATGAAGCGGCTTTGGATAATTTGCGTCAACTGCAACAACCTGGCTCTATCAATATCTTGCATAAAGTGATGCAGCTTTTCTTAGATGATGCGCCCAAACATCTGCAAACCATGCACCAAGCCTTGCAACAAGATGACTTGAAAGCACTGCAATTTGCTGCCCACACCTTAAAATCATCCAGCGCTAACCTAGGTGCAAAACAACTGACCGAACTCTGCTCCAATATCGAACATCTGGCAGCACAAACCAACCCAGAGCATCAAGCACAACTGCTTATCTACCTAGAACAAGCCCAAGCAACATCTGACCAGGTCTGTACAGAGATGCTAGAGCAACATTTGCAAGTTCCAGCGGAAGTAGCATGCGTTTATTGAGCGCCTTACATCAAAAGCGTGATGGAAAAATGCAAACTGCATACCATTTCTCATTTTTTGCCGTTGCCACCTTGCTCATGTTCACCTTATTCAACATCAAATATGATTTTTATATCATTGCTGCTGTTGAAATGTTCACAGGCACATGCTGGGCAGCCTTAATGGTCTTACATCATCAACAAGTCTTGCCCGACACTGTAGTTTATCATGGCATGATTATTTTAGGTTTCATCATCTTAACCACCCTCTTATTACGCGGTGGTTATGGCAATGCTGGTATCTTTTGGTTGTTAGGTTTTCCTTTTCTCGCCTACTTTTTTGCTGGAACTCAAGGTGGAAGTTATTGGTCTGCTGCTTTTATTGCCTCTTTTATCATCATTCAGAACCTTGCCCAACATCAACTCATCCAATTAAGTTATGATGCTGCCACTTTGGACTTAATCCCTGCTATTTTAATTGTGTTTAGTATTTTGGCATATTTTTATGAAAAACACCGTGATGAAGCCATGCAAAATGAGCATCATGCCCTCACATCCTTACAACAAGAGATGTTGCAACACCAAGAAGATGAAGATGCCTTAGCTTTATCACAGGCGCGTATCAAAGCCATGATGACCGATATGCGTGAAGCCGTTTTTACACTGAACTTAGAAGGTCGTATCACCTTCATCAGCCCTGCGATTCAACGCATCACCCATTTCAGCCAAGAACACAGCCTACAGCAAACATTCAGTCAACTCTTTAGCTATCATGTAGACCAACATCAATTTCACCAAGCCATTCATCATTATGGTCAAGTACGCAACTTTGAAGTGGAGCTAAATTCCGCCCATCAACAACGGGTATTTGTGGCCATCAATGCCCGCCTTACTTATGATAGTAAAAGGGAAGTCACGGGTATTGAAGGTATTATCAGTGATGTCACCCAAGTTACCCAGTCCGCCAGCGCCATGCAGCTGCTGATTCAAGAATTGCGAAAATCACGCGACTTGGCACGCGCTTCAAATCAAAGCAAAACCGACTTTCTCGCACTGATTAGCCATGAACTACGCACCCCCATCCATGGTTTGATGGGTATGCAAGAAATCCTCATGGGCAACACGCATCATTTTCATCCTGAACAACAACAGTTCCTACAAGCCAGCCAACAAGCGACTTTGGCAATCAGCAAACTTATCCATGACATCACTTATATGAGTCAAAGCCAAAACAAGCACCATAAACAAGAAGATTTGCAACTACCCCAATTTTTATACCACACCTTACGCCAACAGCGTCAGCGCATACTAGACAAAAATTTAGATTTTCAGCTCAAACTATGGGATGTACCCAAACACATACAAACGGATGCCGAACAGCTAAGCCAAGCCGTCTCCAACGTGCTGATTGAGGTGATTCAACATGCAATCGCTGGGGCAGTCATTGTCCATGCCCGCTACCATGCCAACCACTTACAGCTAGACATCCATTACTCTGGAAAAACCATGCACCTTGATGCACAATCTCAAGACCCGCAAGCAACCCAGCCTTACAGTCATAACCGTTTAGAAGTTTTACTCATTCAACACGCTCTCCACAATCTCAAAGCACATATAGACATTGAAAAACAAACCTCTGAACAGCTTGTAAAGCTTCATATCCCTATCCATATTTCCCATCAAGAACATGATCAAGCAGGCATCAGTCAACATTATAAAGCCCATGACTTATGTCAGAAGAAAACCCCACAAAACACTAAAAAAGATAGCACCACACAGGGAAACAACACCCATTTACGCATTTTATTGGCTGAAGATGATAAAATAAGCCGTATTGTGGCAGAAAAACGCCTCAAACGTGCTGGTTTTGCGATTACTACAGTGCATGATGGTCTACAGGCATGGCAAGCCTTACAAAATGAAGATTTTGATGTTTTACTCACCGATATTCGCATGCCCCAACTCGATGGGCTGGATTTGACCAAAAGAATACGGGCCGCAGAAGAAAAGTCTGGGCGGCATCTCTATATTTTAGGTCTCAGCGCCCATGTCATGCCAGAGGATATAGAAACATACCTTGCTATGGGTATGGATGCCTTATTAAACAAACCGCTACAACCTTCTAAACTACTACAACATATCCAACACATTGAGCAGAACAACATCAGGAGTGTACCATGTTAAACACATACAACCATGCCCAAAGTTATTATTTTTTCGCCGATGTCAAAGCCAGAATTGTCCATACCAGTGAGGCTTTGCGCAAATTAAGTGGTTATGATTATGCGGCATTAGAAGGCAGCTTGCTGGATAAGCTGTTTCAGTTTGGGGATGTGGCTGAAGACGAACATGCAGCTGATTTCTGCGCCAGCATCATGGCGAAGAAAAGTCTCAAAAAACAACAGGTTTTGATATTACACAAACATCAATCCAGCAGCCATGCCATGCTCAATATCAACCCCGTCTATGATGATCAAGCTAAACTCTGTGGTTATGAAGGGCATGTGCAACCATCATTGAAACAGCCGCTCCAAGGTAAACAACAACACGCCATTATCCGCCTTGATCAAGATGGCACCGTGATTTACGCCAATGCAGGAAGCCAACAGCTTCTGGCAGACTTGGGTGGAAAATTAGGCACACGTTTAGCTGCAACATGGCATCATCGTATCAGCAAGGCATACCAGCAAGGGCACACTTTATCCCTTAATATCCCCACTGAACACCAAAACTACCGTTGCCAATGTATCCCCCAACATGATGAAATATTAATCGCCGCTAGCCCGCAGCAGCCTCAACAACCCAAGCGTCGTAGCCCTGAAAACACACAACAAGTCAATCACTTACACATGCGTGGTATTGCACATGATTTAAACAATAGTTTGGGCATTATCATGGGTAATGTGTCATTAATGGGTAAGTTTCCTGATGATCAGGCAGCGATGGCGGTGCGTGTACAACGTATCCATAAAGCAACCCAAACTGCCGCTGCATTATGCCATGATTTAATCACACCAAACACCACGCAGCACAAGCCAATTCAACCTACATCCACCACAGCTTTATTCTCGCATATCACATCCATGTTGGATGGTGTGGTGGAGAAAAACCCCGTTGCTTTGCAGGTTCAAGAACCTACGCAAAACTTCACTTTTTATGCCAACCAACAGCAAGTCCAAAGGGTATTGATGAATCTGATTATCAATGCCAAACAAAGTATGTCGGGCTTAGAGGGGCAAGTAAGCATCTCTGCGGATAAAATGGAGGTAGAACACCGCTATCTACAACAATGTTATGGTTATCCTGCGGCAAAAACAGGGCTATATGTCTATATTGAAGTCGCTGATCGTGGTTGTGGCATGGATGAACATACCAAACAACACCTTTTTGAGCCTTTTTACAGCACCAAATCACAAGGGCATGGCTTAGGCATGAGCACCGTATTCAATATTGTACAAGCCTATCAAGGGCTGATTCATGTCGATAGCCAAACAGGACAAGGCAGCCGCATACGCATTTTATTCCCCATGTTAGATGCGCAACCCCAACATACCGAGGTCAACACGCTTTTAAACAATATTGCCAAACGTCAACAACATAGCGAAAGCCACGTTTAAGCCGCGAGATTTAGAGGCTTGCGCTTCAGCTTAGAGTTTTTGTTGTAAGGTATGCAGTAAGGTAAGTGCCTCTAGTGGTGACATACTATTGATGTCTGCTGCGGCTAAAGCTGCCTCTAGCTGTTGCAAACGCTCTAAATCATTCTCTTTTTTGCGTTTGTCCGCTTCGGCAAACAAACCCAGTTGTAATTTTCCTGATTCTGCTTGTAATTCCGATTCATGTTCCAAACGGTACAAATGCTCACGCGCATTTTTCACCACTTGCGGCGGTAAACCAGCAAGTTGTGCCACTGCAATACCATAAGATCTATCGGCTGCATTGTCGGTAACCTGATGCATGAAAATTACTTGCCCTTTCCATTCGCGCACCGTCACCGAAGCATTGAATGCTGTATGATGGGTGTCAGGTAGGTCGGTGAGTTCATGGTAGTGGGTGGCAAACAAGCTTAATACATCTTTGGCTTGAATCAGCGATTCCGCTACTGCCCAAGCAATCGCTAGACCATCCCAAGTGCTGGTTCCACGTCCAATTTCATCCACAATCACCAAGGAACGCGGCTCCAAATGATTCAAAATAGCGGCAGTTTCCATCATTTCCACCATGAATGTCGAGCGACCAGAAGTTAACTCATCACCAGCACCGACACGGGTAAACAGGCGTTTGGTTAAAGGGATTCTGGCTGCATCAGCAGGCACAAAACAACCCACATGCGCCAACCAAACAATCCACGCCACTTGCCGCATATACGTTGATTTTCCGCCCATATTCGGGCCAGTAAGCAACATGAATTTCCTTTTTTTCATGTCCATCTGCGTATCATTGGCAACAAATGAAGTGTCCTGTAAAAACTGTTCCACCACAGGGTGGCGACCACCCTCAATCTTCATCGCCCGACCACTATGCACATCAGGACAAACATAGTGATATTCCATCGCAGTCACCGCAAAACAAACCAACACATCCAAACTTGCCACCGCCAAAGCAGCGGCTTGAATAGCTGATGTTCTGGCGGCAATCGCCTGTTGCACTTGGCTTACTAAAACCTCTTCTCTTGCCATAGCAGCAGCTTGCGCCCCCAATATTTCGGATTCAAAGCTGTGCAATTCATCAGTAATAAAACGCTCAGCATTGACCAAGGTTTGTTTGCGCACATATTCAACTGGTGCGCTGGCAGCTTGGGCTTTGGATATTTCGATAAAATAACCAAATACTTTGTTATATTTAACACGCAAATTGGCTAAACCTGTGCGCTCGCGCTCTTTGGCTTCATAATTTTTAAGCCAATCACCTGCATCTTGCGACAAAACACGCAACCTATCCAATTCAGCGTCATAACCCGCACGAATCACCCCTCCATCACGAAACAATGCAGGTGGTAAATCCACAATGGCAGCAGCCAATGTTTGCCCCAAGTCTTCCAAACCTGCCAAATCACGCAAAATTGGTGCAAATAAACCTTCTCGCTGCCCCAAGGCTTCAATCAAAGCAGGCAAAAGCAAAATACTGTCACTCAAACCTTTAAAATCGCGTGGCGCCGCCCGATTCAAGACGATTCGGGTCAACATACGCTCCATATCACGGATATGTTTCAAGCTTTCACGGATATTTTCACGCGCCTCACCATCATCCAACAAGCTGGTGGTTGCTTGTTGCCGATGTTGAATATGCTCCAAATCACTCAGCGGAAAATCAATCCATTCACGAAGCAGTCGTGCACCCATGGGTGTTGCCGTTTTGTCCAACATAGACAATAAACTGCCTTTGCTTTCACCATTCATCGTTTGGTGTACTTCCAAGTTGCGCCGCGAACGCATATCAATGCACATGCCTTGTTTGCGCTCACGAAACACCGGCAAGGAGAGATGTTCCAAACTGCCCTTTTGCGTTTGCTCCACATATACCAGCACCGCTGCCACTGCCTTGGCAATATCTGGTGCCGCAGCCAAGTTTAAGGCTTCCCAGTCGGCAATGCCAAAGTGCTGCGCTATTTTTTCCTTCGCCACCTCAACAGAAAAACTCCATTCGCCCACTTCCCATGTCTGGATTGAGCCTGCCAACGTTGCGCTTATAACCTTGCCTGTTTGCAATAACAATTCCGCAGGGTTGAGCACGCTTAATGTCTCATCAAGCAACGCCATATTCCCTTGCAGCAGCTTCCACTGCCCCGATGCCACATCCAAAGAAGCCATCGCCCATGTTGCATCGCTTTGAAACAAGGCTGCCAAAGGTGCCGCACGTTCTTGCTCCAACAATGCTGATTCAGTAATCGTCCCAGGCGTGACCACCCGCACCACTTCACGTCTCACAGGGCCTTTCTGCCCCGCTGTTGCTGCTTCCATCTGGTCACAAATAGCAACACGGCAACCAGCCTGCACCAGTTTTGCCAAATAACCCTCAGCCTGATGCCAAGGTACACCCGCCATAGGAATGTCATCACCATTGGCTTTGCCCCGTTTGGTCAGGGTGATGTTTAATATTTTTGCCGCGGCAACCGCATCTTCAAAAAACAGTTCATAAAAATCGCCCATGCGATAAAACAACATACAATCCGCATGTTCGGCTTTAATTTTGAGATACTGTTGCATCATGGGTGTATGTTTGGTTGGTTCAGCAGAAGACATGGGCGGAACCTACGCAAGAAAGACGTGCAGTTGAACCCCATTCAAGCCATGATACGCTAAAGACGTTTGATTATCCATATCCAAGGAAGCATTTAAACATGAATCAATCAACACAAGACCCTGAAACAGAACGCTTTTATAAGCTAAGTTACTTTATCATACCCATTCCTATGCTTTTGGGTTTAGCTTTTGCTGCTTATGTCTTGATGACCGAAGATTCGCGCAATCTATCCTACTGCACCGTTAGCAAAAGCGAACAAGCTTACCAAAAACCCATCTTACAAGCCGTCGATTTTGTCTCCCATGAAGCCATCAGTTTGAACCTGTGCAAAGATAAAGATGAAAACATCGATGCTGGCGATGGTCAGTTGCAAGGGCGTGTACACTGGTTTGTCTGTAAAGGCACAACCTGTGGCCCACATTGGCAAACCCTGCTGGCATTACCCCAACCATAACCTGCTAGTTAAGCATCACGCTGACAAAGTCCTTTGCCTTACCTGTACTCGGCATACCATTACGCCCTCGATGACCTGCCGTAATTATGGCGTGTGTTTAAAAGAAACAGCCGTTTTGTTGTAGCTCGACCTACCTTGTTGCATCACGATGACTTGGTTGCATGACGTGTACACATGACGCACAGCAAAAGGTGGCTTTGGATGTGGAATACATGCATAAAAAGTCTTTTTTCTTTGATATGTATAGATTGTGGTTAACCTTGAGCAAAGTGATACGTAAAGATCATATTCCCATTGAACCAAGCGAGGTATGCAGCATGAAACAATCCATATTATTATCCATTTCAGGCAAAGACAGAGCTGGCATTGTGCGTGATGTGAGTGCGGTGTTGCTGCAAGCAGATGCTAACCTTGAAGACTCATCTATGACAGTGCTTAGAGGGCGATTCACCATGATGTTGATTGTGGAGTTGGCAGCAGGTGGCGAGCTGACTGCGCTTAAAGCTTCGCTGGCTGAGCTTGAACAGCACACGGGTTTAAACGTACAATCCCAAATCTTGAACCATGATGAAGCAAGCTTGATTCCTGATGAACCTGATTGTGTATTTACGGTGAGTGGTGCGGATAAACCAGGCATTGTGTTTGCGGTGACGGATGTTTTGGCGGATGTTGGGGTGTCGGTTGTGGATGTATCAACACGCGAGCGGGATGGCGTGTATATGATGGCGCTGGAAGTGCTTGCAGGTGAAAATATGGATATATTGCGCGATAAACTGGCGCAAGTTGCTGAAAAATTATCGGTGTCTATTGAAATACATGCGCTTGATGATGATGTGATGTAAGGCAAAGCCATGTATGAACTGCTGATAGTACCCGATGCACGACTGCGGCAAAAATCGTTACCCGTTACACAATTTGATGCCAAACTAAATGACTTTGTTCAACATCTTGAAGCTGCGATGTTGGATGGTATGGGTGGCGTGGGTATTGCTGCACCGCAGTTGGGGCTATTGCAACGTATTGTGATGGTAGATTGCTCGCTGGGTAGGCATAAAAATAAAAATCATGGGCGATTGCTGATGATAAACCCTGAAATTGTGACGTACGATGGTGAAGCATTGGGACGCGAGGGTTGTTTATCGGTGCCCGAATGGGTGGGGACTGTGCCAAGAGCGCGAAGAATTACTGTGCGTTATCAAGATTTACAAGGTCAGTTTCATGAGGTAGTTAGCAAAGCTTTTGAAGCAAGGGTAATGCAACATGAAATCGATCATTTGGATGGTATTCTATTTATTGACCGTATCATTTCGACCAAAGATATGCTGCGCAGGATGGATATATGAGTTTTAGCCCTCCAAGTATGTAATATGTGTCTCTGATTTGGCTAAAGCGGAGTCATAACAGTGGGCACGAAGGCAAGATTATTTCGTGTCTAAGAAGAGCATCAAATAGCTTACACGCAATAGGTAAGGATAAGCGGTTTCTCACGCTTCTTAATCAAGATTGACGCTTTGACCTGCCACATTTTTCCTCATCTTAAGCCATGAAAAAAGCCTGCAAACACGAGGTTTACAGGCTTTTGACACTTTACAGTTCGTGCAATGTGATGGCTAAGCCATTACATCATGCCGCCCATGCCGCCGCCCATGTCTGGTGCAGGAGCTGCTCCAGCAGGTTCAGGAACGTCTGCAACCATAGCTTCAGTTGTAATCAACAAACCAGCGATAGAAGCTGCATGTTGAAGCGCAGTACGGGTTACTTTAGTAGGGTCAATCACACCCATTTTCACCAAGTCGCCATACTCTTCAGTACCAGCGTTGTAACCGAAGTTAGCATCATCTGCTTTGGCAATTTCATTGACCACTACAGAAGCTTCGCCGCCACCGTTGGTCACGATTTGACGCAATGGCGATTCAATAGCAATGCGTACGATATTGATACCAGCATCTTGATCGCTGTTTTCGCCTTTAATGTTTGCCAAAGCTTTGCCAGCACGAATAAGCGCCACGCCACCACCAGCAACAATACCTTCTTCAACAGCAGCACGTGTTGCATGAAGTGCATCATCCACACGGTCTTTTTTCTCTTTCATCGCTACTTCAGTTGCCGCACCGACTTTAATGACTGCAACACCACCAGCAAGTTTAGCTAAACGTTCTTGCATTTTTTCTTTGTCATATTCAGAAGTTGTTTCTTCTAACTGTGAACGAATGAGGCTTACACGCGCTTTAATCGCGGCTTTATCACCAGAACCATCCACGATAGTTGTAGTGTCTTTCGCCACTTGCACTGTGCCTGCTTGACCCAAATCTTCCAAAGTTACGCTTTCTAACTTCAAGCCAAGATCTTCAGTGATAACTTTACCACCAGTCAAAATAGCCATGTCTTCCATCATAGATTTACGACGGTCGCCAAAACCAGGTGCTTTAATTGCCGCAACATTCATCACGCCACGCATTTTGTTCACTACCAACGTTGCCAAGGCTTCGCCTTCGATATCTTCAGCGATAATCAATAAAGGTTTGCCCGTACGTGCTACTGCTTCCAATACAGGAAGAAGGTCACGCATGTTTGAAATTTTCTTTTCAAAGAACAAAATGTAAGCATCTTTAAGCTCTGCTTCCATGCGATCAGCATTGGTTACAAAGTATGGCGACAAATAACCACGCTCAAATTGCATGCCTTCAACCACATCAAGCTCAGTTTCCAAGCCCGTTGCTTCTTCAACTGTAATCACGCCTTCTTTACCAACTTTTTCCATAGCGTCAGCAATGATTTTACCGATTTCAGTGTCACCGTTAGAAGAAATCGTGCCCACTTGCGCTACTTCTTCTTGGTTTTTAACTGGTTTAGAAAGGTTTGCCAACTCTGTAGTTAAAGCAGCAACTGCTTTATCGATACCACGTTGCAAGTCCATTGGGTTCATGCCAGCAGCAACAGCTTTATTGCCTTCTTTAGCAATCGCTTGTGCCAACACAGTTGCTGTAGTCGTACCATCACCTGCGATGTCGGCAGTTTTAGAGGCAACTTCTTTCACCATCTGTGCGCCCATGTTTTCAAACTTGTCTTCAAGTTCGATTTCCTTGGCAACTGAAACACCATCTTTCGTGATGGTAGGTGCGCCCCAAGATTTTTCAAGCACAACGTTACGCCCTTTAGGACCTAATGTTACTTTTACTGCGTTTGCTAATTTATCAACGCCTGCAAGCATTTTCGTGCGTGCTTCGTCGCCAAAAATAATTTCCTTAGCCATGTTCAATATCTCCTAAATAAGATTGTAATAAGTGTGTTTAAATGTGGTTATTTAGTGATCACGCCGAGGACGTCGTCTTCACGCATCATCAAGAAAGTGTCACCATCAAGTCTAATTTCTGTGCCTGCATATGTAGAAAACAAAACTGTGTCCCCAACTTGCACATCCAAAGCGCGGATGTCACCGTTGTCCAAGATTTTGCCTTTACCTACAGCAATAATTTCACCTTGAAGTGGTTTTTCTTTAGCCGAGTCAGGGATGATGATACCACCTGCTGATTTTTGCTCTTCGTCTAAACGACGAACAATGACACGGTCATGTAATGGACGAACTTGTGTTGCCATGGTTGTTTCTCCTGTATTAAAATCAAATGATGAATAAGTATCCGCTTTATAAGAGCCATGAACCAGAAGTTCAACCCCCCGCGCTCACTTTTTTAAGCATTCATGTTGCCTGTTTAAAAGATGTAATGAAAACCTAGCCCAAGTTGACCTTCTTCTACGATAGGTGCCCAACTCATATGGCTTGATATTGTATCATCTTGCATGTTTTGACCGCGTTCATAAGCGATGCTGCCAAAGGTATAACCCAGCGCAATCGCCAGCGGGTAGTCACTTGCCCAATGCACACCATTATTCATCATCTGAAAGGATAATAAGGATAACAGCGTGACACCTGTAGGTAGTACCCACGTCTTTTCAGGGTAGTTTTTATGGATGACAGTCAACACCATGCTGCCCACTGCCAAATGTCCAGAAGGGAAGGCATCATAAGCAGGGATGTTTTCCATATAAGTTTGCTGATTGGGAAAGAAGTCCCAACGTCCTGCAGGTTCTGTGGCGCGGAAAGGACTTTCTCTACCTGTAATATGTTTGATTGTTTGGGTGGCGATAGTGGTGGTAATCATACCTTCAATGATTTGAAAACCTGTGTTGTAAGCTTTATCGTCATCGTTCCATGCCCCCACTCCTAAAAAAGCTGCGGCAATGATAGAGTGGGTCCAACCGTCACCAATGAAGTATAACGATGAGCCTAGATCTGTGGGGAAGCGTATTTCAAACTGACCAATATTATAAAAGGTCGTCGTCTTGTCCTCACTGGCAATGCCCAAGTCTCGCCCTAAAGACTCAGAAGCTGTAAGCAACTGCTCATCCAGCGCAATCAATGCCACTGTAGATACACCGACCAACCACCAATAAGGTACAGCGTCTTCATGGAACACACGCCCATAAGCTTGTTCATAATCACCATACACATAATCAAAGGTATCTGAAAATTGAGGGTATAAGTCTTGGGCTGCTATGTTGTCTGCTGCTAAAGCTGGGCTGCTGCATACACTGAGCATACAATAAACGTAAAACAGTCTATACCATGATACTTTCATCGCTGCTCCCACGATTGTTCTGCACGTTGCTTGGTGCTCTTTAATAAGTCCACCACCCCACTTCTGCTTAAAATATCTACAATCCAGCCCAAACCAAAAGGCACATGTCCAGGATCTGTAATCGTTTGGTAGGTTAATAAGGTTTGCCCATCATCTTGCCCAGGCTCTAACCACCAATAACCTGTGCTCGACACAATCGTTTCCTCTGCTTTTAAACCTGCCCAAGGCACCGATTTCCAAACCATAGTTCGACTTAAACCATGCTGTTCGAAGCTGAGTTGCAAACGATAACGCGAAGTCACCCCAAAGGGTAAAGCCAATGCATAGTTTACCACTGCTTGCTGTTCAGATTGTCGCAAGACTTCAATGTTTTCAACATAGGGCGCATAGGCAACCAGTTGTGGAAAATCTTTAATCAACGCAAAAACATGTGTCACAGGCGCATCAACGATAATGAATGCTTGCACATGTTCGGCTGGCGCACCTTCTAACGTTTGATTCTGCAACACCACGCGCCCAGCTTCAAGCTTCTTGATGTCTGCTGCTTGAAACTGATGTGTAGCGTACCACGCGGTTGATCCTGAACCTGTTGCCTGACTGATATGAGGCAAAAACAATAACCCACACATACATAAATAAGCGAATAGCTTGCTCAGCAACGTCTGCTCAACCACCCAATTCACGGCAAGCCGCTTCAATACGTGTTTCACATGTCGCCAACAAGTCATTACGTTTACCCTCTTGTACTTCTTGCGCCGAAATAGGCGGTAAAAAGCGTAAAGTAATCGTACCAGATTGTTTTAAAATACTGCCTCTTGGCCAACATACACCTGCATTATGTGCGACCAACAAGATAGGCACTTCAGCCTTTTTTGCCAACATAATCGCGCTAGGCTGGTAGTTTCCCGTCTCACCTACTGCTGTGCGTGTGCCCTCTGGAAAAATCAACACCGAACGCCCATTTTGAAGTTCTTTGATACCTTCGTTATTGATCTTTTTTAAAGCTTCGCGCGGGTTAGAGCGTTGAATAGCAATGGCATCCAAAGCCTTCAATGCCCAGCCAAATAAAGGGATATACATCAACTCTTGTTTAAGCACCCAAACAAAAGGTGGCAAATATAAGGGTAAGGTTGTGGTTTCCCATGTCGATTGATGTTTGGCAACCACCACACAAGCTTGTGTTGGGATATGCTCTTGCCCTTCAATCTTGATGCGGATACCACAAATGTAACGCAAAAGAAGATTCGAGTTCAAACCCCAAATTTGCCCCATTTTCCAAGCCGCAGCTTGACCAAACAACCTTGAAAATGTCACGGCACTGGTGACCAAGGCCGTAGATAGGATAAATAACACATAAAACAATATCGAACGTATATACATCATGAAACTTCTCCTAAAATCACATCCACACAAGCTGCGAGATTGTCATATAACATCATTGAACCATCCAAAAGCTGCGCTTGAGACAAAATCTTCTGCGCATCACCATAACCACTGCCCACCAACATACTACGCACACCTGCACAGTGCGCTGCTTGTATGTCCCGCAAAGAATCACCAATCATCACGACTTCATCGTTGCTCACATCACTTTTGACAGCTTCCATTGCTTCCAACAGCAACCCCGCTTTGGGCTTGCGGCAAGCACAAGCATCATCAGGATGGTGCGGACAATAAGCCATATAATCAATTTGACCACCTGCTTGTGCAATGGCGGTCATCATTTTATGTTGAATGCCAGCAAAATCATGCTGATTCATCATATCTCTACCCAGACCCGATTGATTACTACAAATCGCCACCTCAATACCAGCCTCTTTCAAACGTCGAATCGCCTGCAAACTACCAGGAATCGGCAACCATTGGTCGGCATTTAAGATATAGTCGGGTGAGTCATAGTTGATCACACCATCACGGTCTAAGAGTACAAGCTTTGTCTGTGTCATGGGCGGCAGTATATAAATAAAGTTGTAAAAATGAATAAGGCACTTCTTGCGAAGTGCCTTCATGGATAATGTAGCCTGATATATGGTGGCGCTTCAGGGACTCGAACCCCGGACACCCGGATTATGATTCCGGTGCTCTAACCAGCTGAGCTAAAGCGCCATGTTGTTGCGTAAGCCGCACTTTATAAATCATTGTCTGCACGTCAACATTTAATTCAGTCTTTACTTTCCTGTGTTTTTGAACATCTCATAGTAACAGTGTTCGATAGTTCATGTTATTTTAATCAATGTCGCTATACTTCGCCGCCATGAATTCTTTTAATCTTATCCTTAAACCTATTTTAACCCGCATCGGCTCTATGCCTGTGGCTATTTTGTTGCTTGTATTGCTGGCTGTTGCTTCGGTCATTGGCACAGTTTTACAACAAAACCAAGATCAAGCCGATTATTTACATCAATTTGGACCGGTATGGTATTGGACATTCCGCGCCCTTGGTTTGTTTGATATGTACCACACTTGGTGGTTCATGTCCATTTTAGGCTTGCTGATGTTCTCTTTGACGGCATGTTTGATTCGTAATGTTCCTCGCTTTTTGCAAGAAATGCGCAACCGTAAAGGCACGATATCAGATAATGCACGCAAACATGTAGTACAACAATTTGATGTTCAGTTTAACGATAAAAACAAGGCGATTGCGGCAGTTAAAGACTCTTTACCTGGCTGGAAATGGATGGAAACCCAAGTTGGCGAACGCCTTTGGTTACGCGGTGATAAAGGCAGGCTGCATAAGTGGGGCTATATTTTGGTGCATACAGCAATGCTAGTCATTTTGATTGGTGGCTCGATGAGTGTGCAGTTTGGTTTTAGGGGTAATATGGCTGTGCCTGAAGGCAAGTCAGGGAATGAAATCTCTTTCTTGAAAGGTACAAGCATCGATTATCTGAAAATGCCATTTGACGTGCGTTGTGATGATTTTACGATTAACTTTTTTGCTACAGGCGCACCATCCGAGTTTCGTAGCACCTTAACCATACTTGAAGATGGTAAAGAGATAGTAACCACCGATATTATTGTCAATGAACCTTTTTATTATAAAGGTGTACGTATTTATCAAGCATCTTTTGGTGATGGTGGTTCAGAAGTGACCCTGAAATTGCACCGTTTGAACAAAGAGGGTAATGTAGATATAGCGCATAGTCGTATTTACACCACTTTTGAAGACCCTTATTCGGATGTTAGCTTAGAATTTCAAGATTTCCGCCCCTATAATGTGGAAAACATGGCGGGTAGTGGTGAGCCGAAAGACTTTAAAGATATGGGGCCTTCCGTGGATTTTGTTATCCGTGGCTCAGGCTTGAAACCTGTCTTGATTCGTAGCTTTATGAATCCGTTTATGATGGATGATGAAAATCAAGGTTCGTGGTTACAAATGTCCACTACAGGTGATGCCCGTGATTTCAAAACCTTCTCCTTAGGTTTGGACTTTTCAGAGCCTCAAGAGTGGGCGTTGTTTCAAGCCTTTATGCAACGTTTGCCAAGCAATGAAAAAGCCAGCCAAGAAGAAAACTTAAATGCTTTCCGCGCAGCACTGGATGAGGTTTATCCAGAGGGTAGACCTGATGATTTACCTATGTTGGGCAATCGTGTTATTCGTGCTCTGCAAGAGCTGCCCAATGCACCTTGGCCGTTTATCCCTGTCTTGGAAGACTTCAATCAGACTTATTACACGGGTTTGCAGTTGGCAAAAGATCCTGGCATGGATGTAGTATGGATAGGCAGTGCTTTGCTGGTCTTTGGTTTGTGTATTATGTTTTATGTGGCGCACCGTAAGGTTTGGGTGCAAGTGATTGATAAAGAGGGTGGCGTAGTCTGTTTGGAAGTCACAGGTTTGAGCAACCGTAATCCGATTGCATTTGAATTAGAGTTTGAAGAATTAGAACAACAAATTAAAAAAACGTATGATCAAGGAGCAACAACATGAGTACAATTGCAACGGCTTTTAGCAGTTCAGGCCCACTATTTCAGGGGCGTTTTGCCCATCTGCGTTGTTGGGCATATTTAGGCATGATGCTGGGCATGTCAGCCATGGCGATATTTGCTGGTGATGGTTATGTGGAAGATAACTATATCTTCCAACTCTTTAGCTTAGAGGGTGTGAAGTGGATGGCGGCAGGTGCTGTGGTTGGTTTGGCTTATGGTTTTACGGTTTCACCAACGAAGTTTCGTGCTTATCGTTTTTCTGAAATTTTGGTCCCTTGGTTGGATGGTGTTGTATTGCTGGTCGCTTTAATGGGTGTGTACACTTTATTTGAACCTAGCCAAGCCATGATTTCTTATGAAGATCAGTCTAATTTAGTTTCAGGACGCATTGTCATGGCCATGAATGTATTGCTGCTTTTCTCCGCGATTTGTTATGTGGCGAACTTATTTGCACCTGAAGGTTTCATGGGCAACTTAGGCACTGCAACAGCTTGGGCAGGTGTCTATGCTGGTGGTTCGGCGCTGTTATTACGTTGGTATGAGTCTTATTTGTTGATGGATGAGGCGATTGGACATGCGCCAGTATCGAACTTATATGAAGTATTCATTTTGTTGTTCTGTGTGATTTGTGTGATTTATTTAACCTTAGAAAGCCGTCATCAAGCGCATGCTATGGGTGCATTTGTCTTGCCGATTGTGGCATGTGGTGTGTTTTTCTCGATTTGGTTGGAATCTATAGGGCAAAATGACATCAAACCATTGGTGCCTGCTTTACAATCATATTGGATGAAAATTCACGTGCCCTTGAATTTCGTGGGTTACGGAGCCTTTGCTGTGGCGTGTGCTGCAGGTATGGCTTGGTTGACCAGAGATGCTTTAGAGCGCCGCAGACCGCAAGCCAAGATGTTAAGCATCTTCCCTAGTTTGAAACAACTTGACCATTTGGCCTATAAATCAGTAGCGATTGGTTTCCCAGCCTTCACTTTGGCCACTATTCTGGGCGCAGCATGGGCAGCAGAAGCTTGGGGTGGTTACTGGTCTTGGGATCCAAAAGAAACTTGGGCATTGATTGTATGGTTGGTTTATGGCGCATATTTACATGCACGTTTCTCACGTGGTTTGCATGGTAAAACATTGGCATGGTGGACGGTCATTGGTTTCTTTGTCACCATTTTCTGCTTTGTTGGTGTGAACATGTATCTATCAGGTCTGCACTCATACGGTCAGCTTACTTAACAGCTGTTCGTCGCATACCGTGGTTACAAAAGTTGTTTTTCCAGCAGCAGGTTTAGGCACGCGATTTTTACCTGCAACCAAGGCCACGCCTAAAGAGATGTTACCCGTAGTGGACAGGCCACTGATTCAATATGCGGTCGAAGAAGCTTTGGCTTCGGGTATGACGGATATTGTGATGGTGACAGGGCGTGGTAAACGTGCGATTGAAGACCACTTCGATATTTCAGCGGAGTTGGAATCAAGCCTGCACCAAGCTGGAAAAGATGAGCTTTATCAAGAGGTTTCGCGGATTGCGCGCATGGCAAAGATTGCCTATGTACGGCAAAAACAAGCATTGGGTTTAGGGCATGCTGTATTATGTGCCCAACCTTGGCTTGGTAACGAATTTTTTGCGGTATCTTTAGCCGATGAATTGATGGTCAGCGAGCGGCCTGTGATGCAGCAGTTGCAAGATGTGCATGCGCAAACAGGTTGTTCGGTGATTGCTTTAAGCGAAGTGCCTGTGGATGAAGTGCATCGTTATGGCATTGTACAAGCAAACAAAGAAGGCGATTTATTACGCTTGACGGACATGGTTGAAAAACCCGACCCTGAAGATGCCCCTTCTAACCTTGCGATGATTGGCAGGTATATTTTTTCACCACGTTTATTGGATATTCTAGCCCAGCAACAACCCAGTGTTGGTAATGAAATCCAATTGACCGATGCCATTGCTTTGTTGGCACAAGAAGAGCCTGTTTATGGATTAATCATTCAAGGGCAACGTTTTGATACAGGTAATCCGCTTGGTTTTTTAATTGCCAATGTGGCATTGGGTTTAACCCACCCTAAATATGGTGATGATTTTCGCCATGCTCTCCAAGATTTGTTGTAAGTTGTTATAGTGTCTTCCCCTATTTACCCTTTATTGGCTTTAGATACCGCAGCAGGTGCAACAGCTTGCATTCTCATGCCTGATGGGCAAAGTTTCACCGCATCTGCGCAGCAACCACGCGCCCATTCCCGCGAATTATTACCCATGTTACAATCCTTATTACAACAAGCAGCTTTAAGTTGGCAAGAGATGGCTGGCTTTGCTGTGGGTGTTGGACCAGGTTCATTTACAGGTTTACGTGTGGCATGTGCCACGATTGCGGGCATCAATGCTGCTTTGGAAAAACCAGTATATGACTTATGTTCGTTGTCGATTACTGCGCAGCAAACTTCATATCAAGGGCAATTTTGGGTCATTGAAGATGCGCGTTCGCAATTGGTTTATGCTGCGAAATGGCAACATGGACAACTGCAACAGGCAGCAACATGTTTAACATGGGACAGCTTTTCGACTTTGCCTGCTTCAGCTTATTTGTCATTAACAGACATCCCTATAGAGCTTCCCCAGTGGCAAGCATTAAGCACACAAGTGAGCCGTGAAGATGCTTTATTAGCAGCCGTGCAAGGTTTAGACTTCACGGCACAGCAAAGTCAAAAATTATGGGCAGAGCCTATCTATTTACAAGCTTCACAAGCGGAGAAAAATCTAATATGAGCCTAACAGCAGACAGCAATACCTCCCCCCTACGCGTGCTTTTTGTCTGCTTGGGTAATATCTGCCGCTCACCTTTAGCAGAAGTTGTAGTCAAAGAAGCCGCCCAACAACGTGGTATTGCTGAGCTGTTTCATTTTGAATCCGCAGGCACAGGTAGTTGGCATATTGGGCTTGGTGCGGATCAACGTTCTGCTGCCAAAGCTTTACAACATGGGCTCAACCTTAATCAGCATGCAGCCCAACAAATTACACACGACAACATATCAGACTGGGATATATTGGTCGCCATGGATGCTGATAATCGACAAAACCTATTGGCTATGGGTGCCAAAGATGAACAAATATTGATGATGCGTATGTTTGAACAACAAGGTGCGGCGGCGGATGTGCCTGACCCTTATTATGGGGCGCACGATGGTTTTGAAGATGTTTATCAAATGTTGCGCCTCAATGCCGATGCTTTGTTGGTCCATCTGCAAGATTCACGCTCCTAAGCTACTGACTTATGGCACAACATCACTTTTTCCGTCCTGTTTATGTATGGTTTAAACTATTGCCACGCTGGGTGCGCAGCCATGATGCCATTTATTTGGGTTTATTGGCGCTTGTTGTCGGTGTTTTAGCGGGTTATGGCGCATTATTGCTGCGTTTTGGCATTGAATGGGTGAGTCGGGTGTGGACGGGTGAAGGCTCATGGTCCGAAGCTTTAGCCGAGATTCACTGGTCTATCTTTTTGCTGGCACCTGTGACGGGTGGTTTGATTGTCGGCTGGATCAATAGCCGCTGGTTACCAACGAATCAAGCGCGGGTGATTCCAGGGGTGATTGAGGCCTTAGCTGAACGTGGCGGTAAAGTGAGCGCCAAAAAAACAGCAGGTGAACTGGTGGCGAATGTGGTCTCGGTGGGCAGCGGCGCATCAATGGGCAGAGAAGCTCCAACCGTCGCACTTGGTGCATCATTGGCCTCGCTGTTGGGACAAGCACTCAAGCTTAATGAGAAACAAATACGTACTTTAGTCGGTTGCGGAGTAGCAGCTGGTATTGCAGCCTCCTTTAATGCACCGATTGCAGGGGTATTGTTCGCTTTGGAAGTGATTTTAGCAGATTACGCTATTGCCACATTCACGCCGATTGTGATGTCGGCCGTGATTGCGACCGTGATTACCCGCGCTGAATTGGGCAATTTCCCTATGTTCACCATCCCCGAATTTAGGATGGTTTCAAGCTGGGAAATCCCTGCTTATATTGGTTTGGGTATCTTTTGTGGTTTATTAGCCGCCTTTACCATCAAACTTTTACCAAAAGCGCGTGCTTGGTTTGAAAAACATGTGCAATTCCCCATGTTACGCCCTGCTGTAGCAGGTTTACTACTAGGCTGTTGCGCTTTGCTGGTGCCTGAAATCATGTCGATTGGTTATGGCACGGTAGATGGTATTTTATTGGAGAATATAGACACCAACATACTTGGTTTTTCATTGCCTTTGGCGTTGTTTTTATTGATTTTATTGGTGATGAAGCTCTTAACCAGCGTGATGTGTGCAGGCGGTGGTTTTGGTGGTGGCATGATTGGTCCATCTTTGTTTATTGGCGCAACTGCAGGCGCACTTTATGGTGGCATTGTGCATGGTATGTTGCCCACATGGTCTGAATCCTATGGCGCTTATGCTTTGGTGGCATGTGGTGCGATGTTAGCGGCTATGGTGCAAGCACCGATGAGCAGTATTTTGATGATATTTGAGTTATCCAACGATTACCACATCATGGTTCCCCTGATGACTGCTTGCGTTGTCGCAGCCTTGGTCACACGCATTTTCGGCAAAGAATCCGTGCTCAATGAGTCTTTAAAAGAAAAAGGCGTGGATACAGAGGGTGCTTTGGAGCGATCTTGGATGCGTTCTGTACCGATTTCGCGTATTCCTTGGCGTTCTGTTCCTGCTGTGGCGGCATCTGCACCACTTGCAGAGCTTAAACGTGTTTATGTTTCATCAGGCAAAGGTTGTGTGGTGGTGGTGAATGAGCAAGGTGACATGCTTGGGCTGGTGACCTTCGAAGATTTGAAATTATGGCTGCTGGACTCCGCTTTGGATGACGTTGTCATCGCTTCAGAAGTTGCCAATGCAAATGTGCTGTGTTTATCCGAGAAAAATAGCTTGCTGGATGCCATTGAAATTTTAGACCGTGAATCGTTTGAACAAATGCCCATCACATCCGCCAAACACCCCAAGAAAGTGCTGGGTATTTTATCGCGTAATGCCGTGTTTTCCACTTACCATAAAATGATTGTCAAACATGGTGATGATAACACCAAAAACTGGTGATATGAGCCCATTTACCGATCGGGCAATGGCTTTGCCTTGGCTTTACTCCCTGTAAATTAAGTAGTATCTTTACGACTTAATAATAAAGGGGTGTTTATGGCTAAAATTCGATCGTTTAGTTGGTTTAGACATTTGGGAAGTGATCCTAATTTTCATTTATTAAGATATAAAAATGGTAGATTAAAAGAAAGTGGTCGTGGGTTATCATTTCTGTTTTTTCCTATGGGGAGCAGTGTTGTTGAAGTTCCCATGGATGATAGAGAGCTAACACTTGTATTGAAAGGAAGAGCTAAAGACTTTCAAGAAATAACTATTAATGGAACCGTGATTTACCGTATTGTAGATGCCGAATTGGTTGCTAGTAGGGTAAACTTTACTATTGACTTGCTAACAGGGCGTTACCTTAAACAGCCTGTTGATCAAATCGGAGCTTTGTTGGTAAGCTTGATCCATCAGTCTGTTTCTAAATATATGGCAACAATGGATGTGATCGATCTTCTTGAATCGGGCTTGGAAGCCATGCAGGGCTGCATTGCAACGAGCCTACTTCGTGATAAAATGCTTGTTGAAATGGGGATTGAGGTTGTTTCAGCGAGAGTGCTTGATATGAAGCCTACCTCAGAATTAGAAAAAGCGTTAGAGGCTCCCACACGAGAATCCATCCAGCAACAAGCAGATGAAGCCACCTTCTCTCGCAGAGCTCTTGCTGTGGAAAAAGAAAGCGCCATTGCTGAAAACGAATTAAAAAACCAGATTGAGCTTACCAAGCGGGAACGTATGCTTATTGAGCAAAAAGGTGAAAATGCAAAGCGGAGTGCTCAAGAAGAAGCTGAGACTAAAAAGATATCTGCGGTTGGAGAGGCTGAACGCAGTGACATTGCGGCTAAGGCTAAAGCAGCGCGTATTCATATAATAGAAACAGTTCAAGTGGAAGCGGAGCATAAACGCATGGCAATTTATGAAGGGTTGCCACCATCAGTAATGCTTGGGTTAGCAGCCAGAGAGTTAGCTGGAAAGTTAGATAAAATTGAGCACCTAAATATTACACCCGACACTTTTGGCACGGCATTGACTGATTTGTTTGAGGCTGGAACACAGAAGCTAAAAAATAAATGACCCCATGATAGCAACGAGTATATCAAGAGTGGTGGTGGTGACTCGCCCTACCGATTATGAACAATTGTTAGCACAGCACGCCACACGTTCACAAGCGGCATTCTTTTTAAAGAGTAGGGGCGAGTGTTTACGGCATATTGAAGTGCAGCACGAAAAGTTAAAGCATATTGTGCGTGTAGCAAAGGCAATGGTTCCTGCATCATGTAGGCTAGTTCATATTGACAGATCTGATTTGGATCGTTTTTTATTTGAACCCTCGGATTCTATCGTGGTGATTGGTCAGGATGGCTTAGTTGCGAATATTGCAAAGTATTTGGATGGGCAACCTGTCCTAGGCGTAAACCCTGACCCTGACTTATTTGAAGGCATTCTTGTTCCGCTTCATATTGGCGATCTTAGATGTTCGCTTGCTGCTGCAGTAGATCGCAAAGCCCATGTTCAAAAGCGAACGCTTGTACAAGCGACACTGGATGATGGGCAAACGCTTGTTGCTTTAAATGAACTATTCATTGGTCACTGTAGTCATCAGTCTGCACGATATCGAATTTTTGCAAATCAAAGGGAGGAGAAGCACTCTTCATCTGGGATAATTGTTAGTACAGGTACAGGCTGCACCGGCTGGGCATGTTCGATTTCAGATGGAAGGGCAAAGAAGATTAAACTGCCTAAGCCGGATGAGCTACAGTTAGTTTTTTTTGTACGCGAAGCGTTTCCCAGTGTTACCACAGGCAATACTATTGCACAGGGTGCTATTACGAGAAAAGGGAAGTTAGTCATTAGATCTGAAATGAATGAGGGTGGTGTCATTTTTGGCGATGGTATGGAATCTGATTACATTACTTTTAATTGGGGTAAATCTGCCTGCATTCGAGTATCAGAAAAGAGGTTAAGTTTGGTTGTCGTATGAGCCTCAACCCAGCCCAACAACAAGCCGCCGAAGCAGGTGATGGCCCTCAGCTTATTCTTGCAGGAGCAGGCTCTGGAAAAACGCGCACTGTAGTGCATCGTATTGGTCATTTGATTGCCCAGCGCGGTGTGGCTCCCCATCGTATTTTGGCTGTGACCTTTACCAACAAAGCCGCCAAAGAAATGCAATCGCGGCTCACTGCTTTGATAGGTGATGGCAGTGGAGGGGTGATTTCAGGCACGTTTCACTCGATTTCACTGCGTTTTTTACGCTCGTATGCTGATGTTTTGGGCTATCCGCGCAGTTTCCAAGTGATTGATAGTGATGATCAGAAAACAGTGGTCAAACGTTTGCTCAAAGCGCGTAATATTTCGTCAGATAGGTTGCATCCTGGTTATTTAACCCACTGGATTGAGCAGCAAAAGAACGCAGGTTATCTACCAGAACAGGCCGAATCCCAAATGTGGAGTGGGCTTGATTTGCGTGATTTATATGTCGCTTACCAAGCCGAATTAAAACAACTTGAGCGCATGGACTTTTCCGATTTGATT
>JAUZQU010000182.1 GCA_030950835.1 Mariprofundaceae bacterium
TTAATCACCCGCCGAATCAATATTCCATCATCTTCAGCATCTATATCTTGTTCATTCAATAATGCCAACAAACGCGGATCAGCAGTTTCAATTTCAGCAATCACTTCAGCCCGTTCAGCCTCATGGCGCACCCAATCCGCATTTGCCCTAGCGCCAAAAACCGCACCCAAAGCATCTACCAAGATAGACTTGCCTGCCCCCGTTTCACCCGTGAACACCGTCATACCATCTGCTAATTCCAAATCCACTTGCTCAAAAAGGGCAAATTGTTTGACGTGTAATGCTTTAATCATGTATTTAGACCACTCCAACCTAATTTGCTGCGTAACATATCAAAATAATGCCAGTGTGCTAAATAAACCAAGTTAATCGTGCCTGCTTTTTGCACACAGACCCTGTCCCCTTTTGCCAATGTACTATGCACTTGCCCATCTAAATTCAACGCCGCATGTGCAGGGCTATCCAACAAGCGAAGTTCAATCATATCATTGGCTGGCAACATAATCGGACGATTGGATACCGTGTGTGGGCAAATCGGCACCACACTAATCGCATCAATTTCAGGGTGTAAAATCGCTCCACCTGCCGACAAAGCATATGCCGTTGAACCTGCTGGCGTTGCCAGCACCAAGCCATCCGCCCGCAAACGAAAGACCAG
Organism: Mariprofundaceae bacterium; assembly: GCA_030950835.1. Classification (GTDB taxonomy): domain Bacteria; phylum Pseudomonadota; class Zetaproteobacteria; order Mariprofundales; family Mariprofundaceae; genus Ghiorsea. The sequence goes on from JAUZQU010000182.1 coordinate 659, forward strand.
TTGCTCTCTGGCATACATCTCAAATTCAATCATGCGTGGATGATCGTTGCGTTGCAACACCACATCATTCATGGCAATACCTTTATTGATGGTTTGATGATCACGCAGCACTTCCACCTGCAAGGCAAAGTGGTGTTTAATTTTAAACTGACCCGCCAACACCTCTTGCATCACATCCAACATACTGCCCAAAGGTGTATCGGTTAAAAAACCCAAGCGCCCCAAGTTAATGCCCAAAATAGGTACATTCGAACCCACAAAACAACGCCCTGTTTGTAATAATGTACCATCACCACCCAAGACCACCATCAGTTCCACATGTTGGGCAATCTCATGCAAAGGCATACTTGGCGCAGCAATCATCTCTGCCAAAGGGTTGACCACAATCACTTTGATGTCTCTAGCTTCCAACCAAGCATGCAGTTCACACGCAGCTTCAAATGCGCGTTCATCTTGATGTTTAGCAATGATACCAATGGTTTGCATATTAAGGCTTGGCTACCTTCCAATCTTGAGGCTGGGTATGACATTGGAAACATTTGGATGAGCTTGGATGCCCAATCGGTTGTGGTTTATCGCTATCTACGCCATGACATGCCATACAAGCTGCCCGCGAAGTCGCTTGAATATGCATTGCATCATTCGGCACGGCTTTGGTAGTGCGCTCTGTTGTGCCTAAAACCAACACCACAATCACTGCCACGACTACTGTTATAAAAATAACATCATATTTATTCCATTTCATGATTTCTTTACATCCTTTAACATCTGTTTAATTTCATCCAGCACCTGTATAATCACTGCTTCATCTACACCGCTTACACAAATCTTACCACACGGTTCGTTGCCACATCGCGCAGGATAAGAGCCAATATCCATGCTGGGGTAACGCTCTTGAATCTTGCCCAAAGCTGCTGCAAACGTACTTTCCGCCAAGGCCACTTCGATTTCTTGCCTGATAAACACCTGTTTACCCTTAAAATCGACCAATACAGCAGCAAGTTGTGAAGCGAAAATATGGGGGACACCTGCCAATACGTAAACATGACCGATATGCGCCCCAGGTGCAATCGAATGTTCGCAAATAATCGGCACAGCACCATGTGGCAGCCTTGCCATACGTCTGCGCCCTTCACTCAAGGCATCTTGTCCATAATAAGCCAACATCAAGGCAATCGTGTCCTCATGTTCCAACAAAGGAACATCAAAACAATCCGCCACCGCCAACATGGTAATATCATCATGCGTAGGACCAATACCACCACTGGTAATCACGGCATCATATTGCTTTCGTAAGCGTTGCAATGTCTGCACAATCATACTCTGATCATCTGCCACAATAGCAACTTCGCCTAACTTACAACCAACATCAAACAGATTTTGCGCCGCTAACCAAGCATTGGCTTCGCGTGTTCGCCCCGACAACACCTCATTGCCAATAATCAAAATGGCAACGTGTTGATGCGGGGTTTCCACGTTGTGTTTCAAATCAACGACGATTACGCAATGCCGCAATACGATCAGCAATCGAAGGATGTGTGGCAAACAAACCTGCCATACCACCGTGTGCAGCATAAATCTTCATGGTTGCCAAGGCATCTTCGCGTGATTCGCGTTGTTCCCACTCTACAGAACGTTGTGACAACGCTTCGATTTTTTGCAAAGCTTTAATCATAGGCTCCGCACCCAAAGCATCGGCTGCATAAGCATCGGCTTTGAATTCACGTTTGCGTGAATACGCACACACCACAATCGCTGCCAAAAAGGAGAGCAACATTTGCAATACCATGCTCACCATGAAATATACCAAATGACTAGGCTGTTCACCTCTTGCCAAAGCATTGGCAATGATACGCGCCAACATCGAAGCAATGAAATAGACAATCGTATTCATCAAACCCTGCAATAAGGTAGTTGCCACCATATCACCATTGGCAATATGCCCAACTTCATGCGCAATGACTGCTTTGAGTTCATCATCTGTTAAATTCATCGCCAAGCCCGAAGATACGGCAACCATGGAGTTATTGCGTGAAGGCCCTGTAGCAAAAGCATTGGGCACATCATCCCAATATACCCACACTTCAGGCATGTTGATGCCTGCACGTTGGGCTAAAGCTTGGGTAGTTTCATACACCAATTTTTCTTTGGCTGTGCTTGGGTTGGTCACTTGCTGCATGTTTTTGCCACGTTTTGCCATCCATTTGGACATCCACAATGAAATAAATGCACCACCAAAACCAAACACCGCTGCAAACATCAGTTGCCGCGCCTCAAAACTACCGCTTAAATCAATACCAAACATAGGTAATATAAAATAAATCAACACATTAGCGCTGATCATCAATGTCACCATAATTAATATATTGGCAACGATTAACATGCCTATTCCTTTCATTGAACCCATTTCTTGCACTCCTTAAACCTTATTATTCTGATCGATACGCTGTAATGTATGGTTTGTCTTGGTGGTTTTCAAGTTCATTTTAATCGTTAGCTTAGCGCACCTTGCCACAAGGAGACTATGTTGAACCAAGCACAAGCAAATATCCTCAATGATAAACCCTTCCCACTCAAGCGTTATTACATCTTATATGCAGGCATTGGTGGCATCGTATTTTATGCCATGTTATTCTCCTTTTTCATCCATGCTGAACGTCAAGCCTTGCATGATCAATACATCGCCCACTTGGTTGAAAAGGCAAATGCTTTTTACCGTGATATCGACAGGGATGTCTTGCAAGAAAACAATGCCTCACTACACAATATATCACAAGAAAACCAGTTACTTAAAAGTGAGTTTCGCCATAAAGTCGAATCATTGATTCAAACCGACTTTAGCTTTGCCAAGGTCAAAGTGTTCAACCCTGAAGGCGTGGTTTTGTACAACCATAAAGACCCCAGCAACGAAGGCAGTTTATATGATGCGATTGAAGGTGAAGGCTTTCAGACTGCCTTAGCCAACGGCACCTTTTCCAAGCTCGAAGATGATGGTGAAAAACGGTTCATGGAAGTCTATTTACCTGCACATGCTGTGGGTTCGGCTGAAGTGGTCGCTGTTTTGGAAGTCTATGAAGATGTCACCCGATTTGAAGCCATGGTATTTGCCGCCTTAAAACAAGCTTTAGTCTTACCAACGTTAATATTCATGGCATTTAACATCTTATTGTTCGTCATTATCATCAAGGCAGACCGTATTATCTCTAGTAACACCTTATTATTGATTAATGTACGTCAACAAATGGAGAAATACATCTCTAAATCAGCCACACAAGCGATCTATAGTGCCGTACAAGAAGATAAAGAGTTGTTTCGCGGCGAAATGCAAACTATTGTCACTTTTTTCTCGGATATTCGTGGTTTCACCAGCTATTCAGAAAATCACGAGCCCGAAGTAGTGGTGCGTGAAATCAATCAGCTCTTTGAACTACAAGCTGAAATCATCCATCAACATCATGGTATCATTGATAAATTTGTGGGTGATGAAATCATGGCTTTGTTCCCTGCAAACAACGTTAGCCAAGCAGTTAAAGCCAGCTTAGACATCTTAAAAGCCATGCAAAACCATCCCGACATCCACTTTGATGTTGGCATTGGTGTACACATGGGCGAAGCCTTGGTCGGCTCCATCGGTACGCACGATCGCCGTGATTACACTGCTATCGGCAATACGGTCAATACTGGCGCCCGTTTTTGTGGTGCTGCCAAGGGTGGTGAGGTGATCATCAGTGATGTGGTGTATGCCCAGCTTGATGTAAAAATGCAGCAACAATTCAGCCTTAGTCAGCCTTTAAAACTCAAAGGTAAAAGTGAAAATATCATCACTTATCAAGGTTAACACACCCAAGTTCGACAACGCTTATAATACCGTCTAACCTCATATCAAGTAGGTAACTCCAAGGAGCTAATTATGCGTTGGTCTGGTGTGGTAGAAGGTGATAGTGCTTATTTTCCAAGAAAGAAACTCACGGTAGTTGGCTCAGGTAATGTCGGGGCAACGGCTGCATTTTTAGCCGCATACAAAGAGCTGGGCAATGTGGTTTTGCTGGATGTTATTCAAGGTGTGCCACAGGGAAAAGCGCTGGATATGTATGAAGCTTCGCCGATTTTGGGCTACAATGCACAAGTGCAAGGCACCAATGATTATGCAGACACAGCTGATTCAGATGTGGTGATTATCACCGCAGGCATTGCCCGAAAACCTGGCATGAGCCGCGATGATTTGTTGGCAACCAATGTGAAGATTGTTGCCGAAGTCACCGCAAACATTGTCAAACATTCTCCGCATTGCATCATTATCGTGGTCACCAATCCTTTGGATGCTATGGTTTATACTGCCAAACAAGTCTCAGGATTTTGTCGCAAGCGGGTGATTGGCATGGCTGGGGTGCTGGACTCAGCGCGTATGCGCTCATTTATTGCTGAAAAACTCAATGTGTCTATTTCAGATGTGTCTGCTGTGGTACTTGGTGGACATGGCGATAGCATGGTTCCTTTACCCCGTTACGCTACGGTTGGCGGTGTACCCCTGACTGAAATGATGGATGCAAAGTCCATTGCTGAAATTAGCCAACGCACTGCCCAAGGTGGCGCTGAAATTATACAACTGTTAAAAACAGGTTCGGCATTTTATGCCCCTGGTGCGGCGGTAGTTGAAATGGCAGAAGCCATTTTAAAAGATCAAAATCGTATTTTACCTTGTGCCGCTTGGTTGGAAGGCGAATATGGTATCACGGATTATTTCATGGGTGTGCCTTGCAAACTTGGTGGCGGCGGCTTAGAAGGCGTGATTGAATTGGATTTAAATGAGCAAGAGCAGGCAGCTATGGCATCATCATTGGATGCAGTCAAAATACTGGTGCAACAAGTCGATGCTTTGGGAGTTTTTTAAATGAATATACATGAGTATCAAGCCAAACAATTATTAGCTTCGTTTGGGGTTTCTGTGCCTGCAGGGCAACCTGCTTTTAGTGTTGCCGAAGCCAAAGATGCAGCAGAGAAGCTTACAGGTGAGATGTGGGTAGTCAAAGCGCAGATTCATGCTGGTGGACGTGGTAAAGCAGGCGGTGTTCGGCTGTGCAAATCAGTGTCCGAAGTCGAAGCTGTGGCAAAAGCATTGCTTGGTTCGACCTTGGTCACCCATCAAACAGGCGAGCAAGGCAAAGAAGTGCATCGATTATACATCGAAGCAGGGGTGGATATTGCGCAAGAGTTCTATTTGAGTTTGTTGGTGGATAGAGAGCATGAAAACATCAGCTTTGTGGTCAGCCCTGATGGTGGTATGGACATCGAAGCAGTAGCCGCAGACACTCCAGAGCGTATTTTAACGGTATCCGTGGATATTGGTGGTGGTTTTTCACCTTATATTGCACGAAAAATGGCGTTTTTCCTTGGTTTACAAGGTGAAGACATGAAAGTCTTTGCACATATGGTGAAAGCATTAT
>JAUZQU010000183.1 GCA_030950835.1 Mariprofundaceae bacterium
GTCCTAGGCCGACTAGACGATGGGGACATCATATCAACGAGGCGAAACATAGCGTTGCCTTATTATGTGTCAACCATCAATATAACACGGCTTATGAACGCCGCATAAGTGCTTTAAAATCAAGCGTTGCCTGCTTTAATCCTTTAAAGACAGCATCAGCTATAATCGCATGACCAATATTTAATCCTTCAATCTCCGCGACATTCACCATAACAGGCGTATTTTGCAAAGTCAGCCCGTGTCCCGCATGAACCACCAAGCCCAAATGCGCAGCAAGCTTTGCACCCTGTTGAATACGCAACAACTCAGCTTGCTGCTTAGCGCCATCCCAGTTGGCAAAGTGCCCTGTATGCAGTTCAATCACTGGTGCACCGATGTCTTTGCTCGCTTGAATTTGCTGTTCGCTAGGGTCGATAAACATCGAAACTGCACAACCTGCATCATGAAGCTTCGCTACCACATCCTTAAAACGCGACACATGCCCAAGCACATCCAAACCGCCTTCTGTAGTCAGCTCTTCGCGTTTTTCAGGCACCAAACACACCGCTTGCGGCTTTAAACGACAAGCAATGGCCACCATTTCATCCGTGGCTGCCATTTCCATGTTCAAGTGCAACTCCCCTGCCCTTGCCATCGCAGCTAAAGTTTCCATATCTTGATCTTGAATATGCCGTCTATCTTCACGCAAATGCGCTGTAATCCCATCTGCCCCAGCTTCAAGGCACATTTTTGCCGCTTCAATCGGACATGGATATTGGGTTAAACGGGCTTGTCTTAATGTGGCGACATGGTCGATGTTGACACCTAAATGCATCATAAATCCCTCTTTTTCCGCTGCTTACTTCTTAATAGAGCTTGTTCTTTGCGCCAAGCCTCAATTTTAGCATGGTTACCACTCAACAACACCGCTGGCACCGTTTGCCCTTCAAATACTTCAGGGCGTGTATAATGCGGCCAATCCAGCAAACCTTGCTCTGTAAATGAGTCCAACACTGCCGATTCAGGGCTACCCAACACATCAGGCAACAAGCGAATCATCGCATCCAAGACACACATCGCCGCAGGCTCACCACCTGACAACACATATTCACCCAAGGATAACTGCTCATCCACATAATCCACAATACGCTCATCAAAACCTTCATAACGTCCACAAAGTAGCGTAATACTGTCTTTTTCGATGTATTCTAAGGCTTTTTGTTGGTTAAATAAGGTGCCCGAAGGCGTGAGCATAACCACATGGGTATTAGGCTGACGCTGGCGTGCTTCACGAATCGCCGCAACCACAGGTGCAACCTGCATCAACATGCCTGGTCCACCACCATAAGGTGCGTCATCTACTTTTTGATGTTTATTGTTGGCAAAATCACGAATTTGGATACAATCTACAGACACTTTAGCATCAGCGATGGCACGTTTTGGGATGGAGCATTGTAAGGGTGAAGTGAAAAATTCGGGAAATAAAGTCAGGATTTGGGTGTGAAACATGCATCCATTCCTTCAATCAGCGTCACTTCAATGCGTTGTTGTGCAGTATCCACCGCCAACACCACATCTTCTACAAAGGGTAATAACCATTCGCCGCGCTCTGTAGCGTCTGCTAAGGTTTTGATTTCTAAGGTATCTTGCGCACCAAAGGCATAAACGTTACTCACTTTGCCCAACACAACATCATCTTGCGTATACACCACACAGCCTATCAAATCTTGCCATAAATATTCATCATCATCACAGTGAACATCATCGCCGCTGACCCAAATCTTCAAGCCTTTTAACGATTCAGCCTGTTCAAAACTCTGAATACCATCCAACATCGCCAACGTGCGTTTACCATGCTGCCAACATCGTTGCACCTCAAAAGGCTGCGTTTGCTCTGCTGTTTTACCAAGATGCCAAGACAAATACCCAGCAACTGCATCAGCAGGCCGGGTATGCGAATAAACAATGAACGCACCCTTTAATCCATGCGGATTAAGAATGTCGCCGATGTGTAACAAGGGTTTTAAGCTTTAGATACTTGGTTGATCAGATATGTAACACGATCTGATACTTTTGCACCAGTTCCAATCCATTTCTTCACTGCATCCATATCAAGCTCAATCACTTCTGGTTCAGTACAAGGGTCGTAGTACCCCAATTTTTCGATGAATGCGCCGTCGCGACGTTTGCGCTCATCCATAACAACTACTGCATAAAAAGGGCGTTTTTTACGTCCACCACGTTGCAAGCGAATCACTGCTGCCATTATATCATTACCTCCGAGTAAGGAAGCCGCACTGTAGCGCCATGATTATGAAAGTCATTAAGCAATTTCAAGTGTGCGCTCAACATGCCCTTAAATGCCGCCTCCGCCTAAGAAACGCTCCAATTTTTCATGCTCTTTCTTCATGTCCGCACTGATTTTTTGCTCCATATCCGCTTTATCCTGAGCAGAACAACTGTCCGTATCATGAAGGTTATCCACCCGCGCATTCACATCATCAATCATGTGCAACACCCTTTTTAAGGCTTCTGCCACAGGGTTAGGCATCAAATGGTGATCCAAATTAATCTTACCATCCTCCAGCACCGCATCACTTTGCCCAACTACAGTCCCTGGAATACCCACCACTGTAGAGTGTGGAGGCACTCCTTTGAGCACCACAGCATTCGAACCAATACGCGATTGCCCACCAATCACAATCGGCCCTAAAACCTTAGCCCCAGCACCCACAATCACCCCTTCTTCTAAAGTCGGGTGGCGTTTTTCAGCTTTCCATGTCGTTCCACCAAGTGTCACGCCATGATACAGTGTCACATCATCAGCAATCTCTGTGGTTTCACCAATCACAATACCCATGCCATGATCAATGAAGAAACGTCTGCCAATGCTTGCCCCTGGATGAATCTCAATGCCTGTGAACCAACGCACAACATGCATCATAAAACGCGCCAACCAGCAAAACCCCTGCAGCCACAACCAGTGCGCCAAGCGATACGACCAAATCGCATGGAAACCCGGATAACAGGTCAACACCGTCCAGGCTGAACACGCTGCTGGATCCCGTTTAAATGCCGTTTGAATATCTTCTCGAATGCCTTTTATCATCAGCCAACCACCTATTTCTTATATGCCAATATGGATACAAAGTTAAAACACTGAAACCAAGTATGACTTGGCGCAAAACCTGCTGCCTTTAAACGCGCATGATGCGCCGCCATGCTTTCAGGAATCAATACGTTTTCCAACGATTGCCGTTTCCTACTCACTTCCAAATCCGAGTAACCCTGCCCTTTTTTGAATGCTTCGTGCAAGTGAATGTGTTGTTTCTGCTCATTTTCATCATCAAACATCACTTTTTCCGATACAATCAACACCCCGCCACGGCGCATACCAGCATAAATACGCTGCAACAAAGCTTGGCGTTTGTCTTTTGCAATGAATTGTAACGTGAAGTTCAAGACCACCACCGAGGCATCATGGATGTCTGCGTGTTCAATATCTGCCAAAACAAGATCAACAGGCGTATGCCCATCCAATAGCACCACATTGTCCGCACAACGCTGCAACATCGCCTCCGAGTTATCCACACCCACAATCACACAACCTTGCGCTTGCAAACCCTGACGCAACGCCAAAGTCGAAGCACCAAGCGAGCAGCCCAAATCATAAAGTTTACTATTTTCCTGCCCATATTGCCCAGCAATCAAGGCAATCATTTGCAGCGTCAAAGCATAACCCGGCACAGAGCGGCGAATCATGTCTTCAAACACTTTCGATACCTCTGCATCAAAAGCAAAAGGTTGATGAGGGTTTTGTCCATCTTGGCTGAATAACGTATCACGCGATGTATTTGAAGTTTGCTGCACCATGGCGCAACTGTAGCAGGCTAAAGTGGAATTGGCTCTTTTGATACGCATTCAGGGGATATTTAAAACTGAAGTTTCACTGTTTTTGCGTAGCTGCAAGCCTATATTCCACAAGGATGGAGTTATTTTGGCGGTGTTTGCGTCGTTAGTAGCAAACACCTATTAAACTCAACTTTATTTCGCAGGAATTCCTCAGTGAAAAACCCCTTTATTTTTCAACAGATAAAGCATGGTAGAAAGTATAGCATAAAATTGAAAACAGTGAAACTTCAGTACAATGGTAAATTTGATTCGCACTACTGTTCCCTGATAAGTATGCAGCATTCCCTACAACAGGAGATTACAATGACAATTCGACACAACGTACCCTTGGAAAAAGGGCATCCATTCTACGGCAACAAGGTGGTAATGAACTTACCGCAGACGAGTTCAGAACCAAAGCAACCATCGCAAGAGACGCAGCCGTTAGGAGCAAGCTTGATGAGGCTCGAACGCGAAGAGAAGGAGGCTTGGAGAAAGAGGCAGATGCGCAGAAAGTATCGGACAAAAGAAAACTACGAGAAAGCGATGGCAGCCTCAAAGGACTCCCAAGAATCAGGGGGGCAAGGGCTTCTTACAAAATCCAAGAAGTTGCTGAAGAATATGCTAGGAATCAAGGATTAGAATACAATCCTCCCAACGCATATGCGCCGCTGGATGTGAAAAGAGCTGAACAGATTGCAGAAGCGTATGACTCAAAGAAGAAAAAGAGAAAAAGAGGGCCTGCCATTGGATTATACCATATCCCCTACTTCTCTTGTGACCCGAGGTGGAACTGAATACAACTTTTGGATAAAACAGCCTAGCATAGATGATGTTGAGTGTGACCTTGCTGGTCTGTGCAAGTTTGTAAACAAGGCTGGAAGCATTGCAGATAATCTTGCATAATTCCGCCGACCCATCCTCGTCATCATATTTATGATGCTGACTTATGGGTGAAGACTGAGGAGCACTGCATCGGTTTGTTCAATGGATTTTGAACCGTCAGGCTCAGTCGAATTAAAACAACGGTGCTCATATTTTTATATCACGGACGTGATAAATATATAGGAGTATGAGAATGGCTGAATTTACAGATTATAAAGTGGCGGATATGTCGCTGGCAGATTGGGGTCGCAAAGAAGTGACCATTGCCGAAACGGAAATGCCGGGTTTGATGGCATTGCGTGCGGAATATGCAGGCAAGAAGCCTTTGGCTGGGGCGCGTATTGTGGGCTGTTTGCACATGACGATTCAAACGGCTGTGTTGATGGAAACACTGGTTGATTTGGGTGCGGAAGTGCGCTGGTCTTCATGTAATATCTTTTCAACTCAGGATCAAGCTGCGGCTGCTATGGTTGCAGTTGGTATTCCAACATTTGCTTGGAAAGGCGAGACAGATGAAGAGTTTTGGTGGTGTATTGAGCAAACTGTACATGGCCCTGAAGGCTGGGTTCCGAATCTCATTTTAGATGATGGCGGCGATGTGACACAGTTGATCCATGATAAATATCCTGAATTACTCGAAGGTATCAAAGGTTTATCAGAAGAGACAACTACTGGCGTGCATCGTTTGTATGAAATGGCACGAGAAGGTAAGTTAAAAGTCCCTGCAATCAACGTCAATGACTCCGTGACCAAATCGAAATTTGATAACCTTTATGGCTGCCGCGAATCGTTGCTTGATGGCATTAAACGCGCTACGGATGTGATGATTGCCGGTAAAATTGCGGTTGTTTTGGGTTATGGTGATGTGGGTAA
>JAUZQU010000184.1 GCA_030950835.1 Mariprofundaceae bacterium
CAAAAAAATCGAGAGGGACATCCGCTACGCTGCTGCCCCTCAGTTAGGGCGTTATGCTTTGAAAACATGATGTGAACTGTGATTGTTTATACAGAGACGTTGCCATTTAAAAACTGAACCGGAGGTTAAAGTGAATAGAGAGGAATTAAATAAACTGACAACCTATCTAGAGGAAAATACAAGGGCAGATAAAGTTTCTGGAATAGAATTTATTGATCCAAGAAGTTTTAGGGGAGGAAGGGGTCGCGTCTATCGTTGTACCATCCATTTACTCCCCCCTCACGATGTCATCATGAGCTAAGCGTACAGTTTTTCTAACTTAATACAATGATAGACCAGACCCAGAAGATGTGTCACCGTCTACATACGTCTTTTTTTCGTTCGTATTAAGATGAATAAAATCACAACAACAAATCTACGTCAATCCGTCACCAAACCCGTGACGGCAATCCCGATGCCATCCACATTTCTTGCCACCATGCTTCATACAGCTCAAAATCACCACGTTCTGCCAAAGAAACGGCTGAAAACACTGTTCCTGACCATAACCATGCCGTTATCAAGGCAAAAAACACGGTGACTGGTCCCATATCACGTCTGGCTGCCCAAAAGGTGAGTATCAACAATGGCCAGACCAACATCGCTGCCACGCCAGCATCACCCCAACGCCCTTGCCACGCATGACCTGCACCTGGAATGAGCGCAGCAAATAAACCAGACATTGTTGAACCTGATGTTTGCGGCACGGGGTGTTGTTTGAGCCAGTTCGCCAGCAATATTTCATGGTTATTTTGTCCCAATAAGGTGATAGAAACATATGTATTGTGGTATTTAGCTTGTTGACGCAGCTTTAATAGGCGGCTGGCAAAGCTAAAGCGTTGCGTCCATAAAGTTGCGCGACTATATTGTAGTTGCGCCCCACGCAGCATAGCAATCGCTTGTTTATCGTTGCCTTGTTGTGCCAACGAGACCGCTTCAGACCATGCTTGGTCAGGCGTTGCTTGCGCCATTAAAGGCAATAAACACAACATCATGCAATATATCCATTTCATCATCCGTATTCCCCTTGTCAGCCTTAATTTACCAACTGATTCATTTCAACAATCGGCAACAAAATTGCCATCGCTAATGTACCTACGCCCACCGCCATACCCATGACCAACAAAGGCTCTATAATCGTGAGTAAACGTTTAATATTTCGAGATGATTCCTTATCATAATTATCAGCAACCCGAATCAACATGGCAGCCAATGTGCCTGATTGTTCACCCACGGCAATCATGCGCAATGCCAACACGGGAACATTCCCTGCCGCCTTTAAACCATCCGCCAATGAAGCACCTTCGCGCAACATCTCCCGCGCTTGCAGCAAACCTTGGCGCATGGGTAATAATGTCACCGACTGTTGGGCGATTTGCATGGCGACCAAAGCAGGCACACCACCTTCCAACAACATGCCTAAGGTGCGCGCATAACGTGATATATTGGTTTTTAATAACAACGCCGATAATACAGGTATTTTAAGCAACCATAGATCACGTTGATAACGCAGCGATTCGCGGCGCATAGCGGCTAAATAGCTGAACACACTTGATGCTGTGACAAGGGTTAACAATAAGCCGTGGTTGCGTAAAAATTCTGAGGCGGCAATCACCACCAAAGTCAATGTAGGCAAATCACCACCTGCCCGTTCAAATACACTTACAATCTGTGGCACCACCACCGCCAACAAAAACAGCATCACCACCACACCAAACATCAAAATAATGGCGGGGTATAAGGTTGCCGACAACATTTCTTGGTTCAACTCTTGGCGGCGCTCCAACAATTCGGATAAACGCGATGCTACTGCATCCAACTGCCCCGTTTCCTCACCTGCTGCCACCATATTACAAATCACATCATCAAACTGATGCGTGCGCAAAGCATCCGCCAGCGATTGCCCTTCCAATACCAACTGCCGAATCGAACCCACCACCCTACAAGCCCGCGCATTCTCCATACCTTCAGCAATCGAAGACAATGCTTCGACCAAAGGCATACCTGAATCAATCAAGGTGGATAATTGTTGTAAGAAGTTGACTGTTTCCGCTGATTTAAGACGTTGTGAGGCTTGATGTTCGCCTTTTTTCTGCTTGTTTTGTTCTACCAAGGTCAGTTTGCGCACGATGAACTGCTGTGTTTTCAGATTTTGCCGTGCCAAACGTTCATTATCGGCTTCAACTTCGCCTTTTTTGCGTCGCCCTTTGGCATCTAAAGCTTCATAAGCAAACAAACTCACGCTGCTGGAGCCGCCGTTACCTGCACATCATCCAGCACGACATCAGCACGCGTTGCCATCAACACTTCATCAAACGAAGTCACGCCTGCAGCAATATGCCTTGCTCCATCTTGACGCAAAGTCACCGCACCTGCTTGCATCGCCAACTTACGCATTTGTGGCAAACCCACACCATCATGAATCGCACTACGCATGGCTTGGCTAATCGGCATCAACTCATAAATCGCTACCCGCCCGATATAACCTGTATCCAAACAATGCTCACAACCCTTGGCATCATACACTTGGCTACAATCCGACATCGTTGCCGCTGCCACATCCAAACTTTGCCATTCTTCACTTTGCACCGCGCGTGGCATTTTACAATGTTCACACAAGCGACGCACCAAACGCTGAGCCTGCGCCATCACCAAAGATGAGGCGACCAAATAGGGTTCTACGCCCATGTCTTGCAGACGCACAATCGCCGAAAGTGCATCATTGGTATGCAAGGTGGCAAACACCATATGCCCTGTTAATGAGGCTTGAATGGCAATTTCAGCAGTTTCTAAATCACGAATCTCACCAATCATTATAATATCAGGATCTTGACGTAAAATGGAGCGTAAACCAGCAGAAAAAGTCACCCCAATCTTGGGTTGCACCTGCATTTGACCTACACCTTCAAGTTGATACTCAATGGGATCTTCAATGGTCATCACATTGCGGTTTTTGCGATCCACTTGCATCAAAGAAGCGTATAAGGTGGTCGATTTACC
>JAUZQU010000185.1 GCA_030950835.1 Mariprofundaceae bacterium
TGTTTGATGCGAAAATCATCATGCACTACACCACCGTTAAAGGTCATGCGCGAATTAAGCATGTTCGGTGGGTGAGCGTTGCTGAATACTGCGAGGGTGAGGCTCAAGTAAAACTATGCTTTTCACGTCCAGTTCTGCCCCACTTAACCAAGCTTAGCCAGTCTTTTAGCAGCTACAAGCTAGGTAATGTTAAAGCCCTGCGTTCAGTGTATTCATGGCGCTTGTATGAACTTATAAATCAATGGAAAAACATGGGTAAAATTAAAGTTCCGCTGGACAAATTACATGAATGTTTAGAAGTACCTGAAAGTTGCAAGAAAAATTTTGGGGAAATGCGCCGTAGGGTTTTAGCACCTGCAATCAATGAGCTAAACAAAAAATCAAACATTGTTATCACATGGGAAGCAAAACGAGTAGGTAAAAAAGTTGCTTATGTTTGGTTTTGGTTTGGTGAGAAAAAGCAAGGAGAGCTATTTGATGTATGAAGATGATTATAACCCGTCCAAATCGGCACTTTATCAATTTAGAAAGAAAACGGCTTTTTTAAGAGATTACTATATAAAGCATAATTTCGAATGGATCCAGTTACACTGGAAGTGCCGAAACAGTTACAATGCTGGCTATGAGTTCGCAAAAGGTTTTAGTCCCAATAGACCAGTTCCCGAAGTTAAAGACCCTAATTCTTTTTATATGGGGTTCAAAGATAGGCTTGCAGATACTAAAGTAGGTCGTTGCCACGGTCACACTAAAGAGCCAAACCATTAACTTTAAGCCTTTTCCACAATCTATGCTGTTTGCTTTAACCTTCACTTATTCAACATATCTTCGGGAGGTCGTAAGCTGATTGATTTAGTGCTTTTCTTGAGGTTTGGAGACACGGCAAGCTTAGCCTTGCTCATGTCCACATAGTCGGTGCTATCGTGGGTTTCCCAAAACTCACGCTCTGCCTTCTCTGTCTCAAATTTAGGTATTTCTTTCAATTCACGCAATTCCGATAAACACAGACAAACAACGCTCTACTTCCAGCATTTTTTTGTGGTCAATAGAGCCAAAAACAAGTCCTACTTTTTCGCGTTTAACAGTCGTTATTTTATCGACCATAACCTGCGATATTTTGTTTAGGTTTGTTTTCTCGTTTGCTTCAACATTGATCCGCAACAATGGAGAATCAACGATACAACTCGAAACAGGAAGGACAGTCACGCTAGAGTTTTCAATGAAGTAATCGGACTGGATAACTAACGCAGGACGTGGTTTCCCATAGTCTCCTTGTGTTACGATTGTGACTAAATCGCCTCGCTTCATTCCCAGCCCTCAATATCTTGCAATGCTTCATCCATAAACGCATCAAGCCCCTTGTCTTTCAAGTCCGCTTTATCACACAATAAGCATTGCCGCTTTGCTTCATCAGCAAAACCTTCTTTTCGTGTATCGGGAACCCAAATTTGAATCGGACGCAAGCCAGACTCTCGCAAATGTTCACGGTGCTTTTGTACTCTAGCGGCTGAACTCATGCTGCACCCTTCTTGTTGTCGATACGTTCAAAAATAGATGCAAGTTCAGAAGCAGCTTCACGCTCTAATTTATCGTGTTCTTCACAAAACTTTCCGCGTAGGTTTGTTGATTTATTACAGTCTGTAAAAAAGCATTTAATCATGGCTTCTCCTCTTACGCTGAAATGTTACATGTAACGTAAGTATATGTCAATTCTCCGCCGTCACTCTTGGCGTAAGCTACAGAGTGACGGCGGCTTTGACGTCGAAAAAATGCAGCAATAGCAACGAAAAAAGCAAAAAGAATTAAATTGACAAGATTGTGAAGTGATTTAAAATGGTAACCTTATTGTGGAGGTTAGAGGTTTCGCCCTCAATTCACACACGTTCCTTACAATTAGAAAAAATCACATGCTTTTAGGCTGCTATTTTGGGCAATCGAGAAACGAGAACCAAAAACCGCAGCGCGGCATGGAGAATAAAAAACCAATGGAAAAACTTAGGTCTAATCCACCTACCTGCAAGAATAAAAACCTGCGAAAAAGCGAAAGATGATTTTTAGAAAATCACGGAAAAAGCGAAGCAGACAGCCAACGGCTGAATAGTTTGCCCAAACTGTAAAAAATGGGTCGCGTGGATGCGTAAAATCTATGCAAAATGGTACGCCACTTGCATGCGCTATGCGCCGTAAATCACAAGGGATTTACGCGGTTTTGTCAGCCAAACCTTCGGGTTAAAATTCACCAATTTTCAAGCTCCCAAGGGACTTGCCAAAGTGATTTTTCATTTAACGAAAAAAGACTTAACACTCAACTAAAAACAACGGATAATTTAAAAAAAAGGCTCTAAGAATGAAGGGTAAAGGAAGTTTTTCAACCTCTGTAAAAAATTTGATTTTGGTAAAAAATCAAGGCAGTTATGCAACTCGTTCAGCACAAATTAAAACGATGCAGCAAGCCGCTAAAATATTGTCTGCCAATGGGTTGAAAGTGCTTTCAGCACAGTCCCTTAAGCCAAAGCATGTGTCGGCAATTATCGACAGCTGGAAAAAATCCAAAAATAGCGAGAGAACAATCGCAAACAAAGTTAGCCATCTTCGGCAATTTACAAAAATGATAGGTAAGCCCAACATCATTTCACCAACGAATGCCGAACTCGGTTTAAAAGTGGGGCTGCAAAGACACTCCGAAACATCGAAAGCATCAGATGGGAAAAATATAGGGAGTGTTGGTGGAAAATCTGCAAATGCGCCTTACTATCAAGCAAGCCTAGGCTTAGCCCGTGAGTTTGGGCTACGCCGTGAGGAAGCTATGAAAATTGTACCTACAATAGCGGATAAGGGTGATCACATCGCCCTAAGAGGCTCATGGTGCAAAGGTGGGCGACCTCGAACGGTAGAAGTGCGCACAGAAAACCAAAGAAGTGCCCTTAACGCGGCTAAAGCAGTATCAAGGGGTAGAAGTCTAATTTCTCCCCAAAAAAGCTACAAATCGCATTCTGCGGCGTTTGGGTCAGCCTGTAAACGCGCAGGAATCAAGGCGCACGCCCTTCGTCATCATTATGCCCAAAGCCGATATTTTGAAATAACAGGCAAGAAGCCACCAGCATTAGGCGGAAAATCAAAAGCTCAAATGACTAAAGACGAGCGTTTTGAAGATAGCCAAGCGCGGATTGAGATTAGTAACGAATTAGGGCACGGAAGGGAAGATGTTACAAATGCGTACCTTGGAAATTGAGGACTATCGGATGGGTTCGCTCCCCTTGGAAAGGGGCGGGGGGGATTAATAAAAATGGTGCTTGCACCAATTGCCGCGCTGCGGCTTCTTTTTCTTTTTCAAACCTAAGCACTCACCCAAAAAAAAATATTTATCGTCTGGGGTTCACAGCATAGCGCCCCAGATGAAAATATTTTGGGGTGGGTGCGACAACAATGAGAACGAAAGAAATTAGCATGGGGTGTGACAAAAGCCTTGGCGGTCGAGCTTGCTCGATTTGGCGCAGTGCTTGCGGTTTTCTGTAGTGGTTTTTTGAAAGTTATCCACAACCCTGAAAATGGGGTCTCTTTATTTTATACTTGTTTACGTTCATGTTTTAGGATGCGCATAGATACTGCAAATAAAGGACTTACGATGCCCAACTGTGGCATTTAGGTTGTTAACTGTGGCATTTAGGTTGTTAACTGTGGCATTTAGGTTGTAAGTGTGGCACATCTAGAACTTGCCAAAGGCTAAACATGTGGCACATTCCTCAACATGACACATAAAGAAATAAAACTACCTCCAATACCCAAAAATGGTGAAATTACAACCAGTACCCATGATGTGAATGTGAATGGTCATATTGTTACTATGTCCAACACACTCACACAGTCCGTGCATAAGTTGAATGTACCTGCAAAACGCTTGCTTGCTTATGCAATATCAAAGCTGGACAGCAGGGCCGAATACAGTCCGAAAGAGACAGAAACAACTATCACCGTTCAACATTGGTTAGGTATGATGGAAGGTGTGGAAGGCTATGCAGGTAAAGACCCATACAGAGACTTAAAAAAAGCCCTGGAAGGGCTGTTTGATGCGAAAATCATCATGCACTACACCACCGTTAAAGGTCATGCGCGAATTAAGCATGTTCGGTGGGTGAGCGTTGCTGAATACTGCGAGGGTGAGGCTCAAGTAAAACTATGCTTTTCACG
>JAUZQU010000186.1 GCA_030950835.1 Mariprofundaceae bacterium
GGTATAGGTAACATATGCCTATATATTAATCTCAATTAGCCTATATTATAGGCACATATTACAGCCCTCTTATTGAGAAAGTGTGTATTTTGGCTGAAGTATCACAAAGCAAGGCGTGGCACTTGGCTTGCTTTGTGAACAATACAAATACACAGAGCAAGCAGCAATCAGCTGGTAATACAGGAGCAATTATCATGGCCGCAACAGGCGTTGATCAAAGCAACATCAATATATTTTCATTTACAGGAAAAATGAAAATTTTGCACATGTCATGGTTAGCATTCTTTATCAGCTTTATGGTGTGGTTTAACTTTGCACCACTCATGGCATCCATTCGTGAAACATTTGGGTTATCGGATCAGGAAGTAAAATTACTACTGATTCTGAATGTCGCACTGACCATTCCTGCGCGCATTATTATTGGTATGCTGGTTGATAAGTATGGTCCAAAAATAACCTTTTCTGTGCTGCTCGCCCTTTCTAGTGTCTTCTGCTTTCTGTTTGCTTTTGCGGAAACATATGCAGAGCTAGCAACGTATCGCTTCCTGCTTGGTTTTGTCGGTGCTGGTTTTGTTATTGGTATTCGTCTGGTCTCGGAATGGTTTCCAGCTAAACAAGTGGGTACTGCAGAAGGTATTTATGGTGGTTGGGGTAACTTTGGTTCTGCTGGGGCTGCCATGACCTTGCCTGTGCTGGCACTTTGGATAGGTGGCGATGATGGCTGGCGCTGGGCAGTGGCTTCAACAGGTTTCTTGGCTTTGGCTTTTTCATTGGTCTTTTATTTTTCAGTCAGCAACAATCCCAAAGGTACAACGTATTTCCGACCTAAAAATTTAGGTGCTATGGAAGTATCCAGCAAAGGGGATTTCTATTTATATTGCTTGATGACTGCGCCGCTGTATCTCGCACTTGCCGTATTGGCATGGAAAATTTCACCTGATAACCTCGCTATTTTTTCCAGCGCGATCACCTATAGCATCTATTCATCCCTGTTGGCTTTGTATGTATACCAAGTGTCACAAATCTACCGTATCAATAAAGCTTTGTTTGCTGTGGCTGCGAAACCAGTAGCAGAAATTCACCGCTATCAATTCAAACAGGTCGCCGCTTTAAACTTATCTTATATGATTACCTTTGGCTCGGAGTTGGCTGTGATTTCAATGCTCCCCTTATTTTTCTTTGATACCTTTAAAGAGACGGCAGATTTATCCATTGCACAAGCAGCACTCATTGCTTCAATTTTTGCGGGCTTAAACATTATTATGCGCCCAGCAGGCGGCTATTTGAGCGATAAATATGGTCGAAAAAAGGTGCTCGGTATTACCTTGGCTGGCTTGGCTGTCGGTTATTTTCTCATGGGGCAAGTGGATGCAACTTGGTCGATTCCTGCCGCGATTGCTGTGATGGTGATTGCGGCATTGTTTGTGAATGCTGGTAATGGTGCTGTTTATGCTGCCGTACCCTTGGTCAAACGTCGCCTAACGGGGCAAGTTGCAGGTATGACAGGTGCTTTTGGTAATGTTGGTGGTGTAACGTTTTTAACCGTACTTTCATTTGTTCCCTCACAAGTATTCTTTATCACCATTGCTTGTGCTGCAGTGGCGGTGTTTATTGTGGTGATGTTTGTTCTCGAAGAGCCAAAAGGTTTTATGTATGAAGAAAACGACGATGGAAGCATTGAGAAAATCCAATTGCATTAAGTCTTCCAGTTTGGAAGTGCGAAAAGGCATTGAAACTTAAACATGCAACTTTGTCTCTTTGTGATATATAAATGAGGTATAGGAATGAGTAATAAGTTAATCGTTGACGCAGGACAATGCTCACAGGCAGGTAAAAAAGAGCAAAATGAAGACTGTTGCGGCATTCGTCTGCCTGAAGGCATGGATTTAACCCATAAAGGTATTGTAGCGGTTACTGCTGATGGTGTTGGATCTAGCGAGGCGGGTAAAGAAGCCAGTGAATACTGTGTTCAAGGTTTTATCACAGATTATTTCAGTACACCCATGTCATGGAGCGTAGAAACGGCGGGAGAGCGTATTATTCGTTCGCTTAACGCATGGTTATATAGCCAAGGGCAACGCCGTTATGCTTCTGAATTAAACCTCGCCTCAACCTTGGCTGTTTTAATCATAAAATCCACTACAGCTCACTTATTTCATGTCGGTGACTCACGCATTTACCTCATTCGCAAGCATCAAATAAAGCAATTGACCAAAGATCACAGACTTATCGTTGATCGTAATAAAACCTACCTCGCCCGCGCCATGGGAGCTGAATATGAAGTCAATCTTGAATACACTTCTCTCGCTATTGAAGAAGGCGATGTCTTCCTATTATCAACGGATGGTATTCATGAATTTCTAGAAGATACAAGCATAAAAGAACTCGCCTTAGCACAAAATGACCTTGAACTTGCTGCGACATCCATTGTAAAGGCTGCCCTTAGTGCAGGAAGTGATGATAATGTAACCTGCCAAATCATACGTGTGCAACAGCTTCCTAACCAAGATGACAATGAATATTATCGCCAGCTTACCGCTCTACCTTTTCCTCCGCCCTTAGACATAGGCATGGACATCGATGGTTATAAAATCATTAGGGAAATTCATTCCAGTGTTACCATTCAAATCTATTTGGTTGAAGATATGAATAATGGGGAAACGGTTGTTATTAAAACACCGTCGGTAAATTTTGAAGATGACCCAGCCTATATTGATCGTTTTATGCATGAAGAGTGGGTTGGGCGCAGGTTAAATAATCCGCACGTTTTCAAAGTTTGTGAAGTCAAACGTCAACGTAGCTATCTTTATTACGTCACTGAATTCCTTGAAGGCAAACCATTATCACAATGGATATTGGATAATCCTGAACCTGATTTAAGTGAAATTCGGAGGATAGCTGAACAAATTGTTAAGGGTTTACGAGCCTTTCACCGCAAAGAGATGGTGCATCAGGATCTCAAGCCTGAGAATATTATGACTGACTGCCATGGGGACATCAAAATCATTGATTTTGGTTGTGTACAAGTATCAGGTTTAAAAGAGATTCACACTCCTATCCATGATGAAGGTACTTCTGGAACTGCCAATTATATTGCGCCAGAACTCTTTGATGGCTTTGAAGGTACACCTAAAAGTGACATGTACTCACTAGGCATTATTCTCTACGAAATGTTATCCAATGGACACTTTCCATATGGTACGCTTAATGAAGCCAAAAAACATCAACATTACGATTATACTTCTGTTCGGAAATATAACCTTCATGTGCCTATTTGGATGGATGGGGCTGTAGAAAAAGCTGTTCATCCCAATCCAAATAACCGTTACAATAGCTTCTCTGAGCTTCTAAAAGATTTATCTCAACCCAACCCATCATTAATGAAGAGCCATGCGCCTTTGATTGAACGTAACCCTGTTATTTTTTGGCAAGGTCTATCTATTCTCTTGCTGGCGCTTAACTTATTTCTACTCTTCACAATATAATGCCCCAAGGAATTCAGACAAAGAAATCATATATATTATTCCTACCAGTGTCTAACGCAGCTATCTTGACCACTCGACGGCACCAGTAGAGCCAGTCTTTATTTTGCATCAGGGTTGCCCATCGCCATCATCAACAGCACAAAACGGAAAGCGTAGGTTGATTTACCATCTTGATGTTTATCGCTGATATAATCCAATAGACGAATACCTAACCATCCATATTCACCAAGTTTGCGTGTGTTATTCAGCTTTTTGCTTAATATTTTGCGGTTTTTAGCCATATTTAAGCTTGTTTTCCAGTGTTTTTTGCGTTGGGTGTTTGTCATTTGAGGAATATCTTTGCCATGATACCAAGTGACCACGATATGTTTTTGTGCGACCTGCATGTGGGATAAGATTTGGAGATAACGTTGGGCATCGCTTGTCTGGCGGAAAATCAGGTCGGTCGATTGATTCCAGGCATGATTGACAAAATAATCCAATAACCATGTGTAATCCTGAGGATGATTCAGAGCCAAATCAGACAACTTTTCGGCATAATCTTTGGCTAGGGCGATTGCGGCATGATCAACAGGTATTCTTGG
>JAUZQU010000187.1 GCA_030950835.1 Mariprofundaceae bacterium
TTTGAAAGTGTCGATTGTGCCTGCGCAAACTTCGGCTGCGGATGTGCTGGCGATGAATCCCGATGGCATTTTCCTCTCCAATGGACCAGGAGATCCTGCTGCTGTTACATATGCTGTGGAGACGATTCGTGATTTAATGAAGTCAGATACGCCTATATTTGGTATTTGTATGGGGCATCAATTGTTATCGCAAGCCTTGGGTTTGAAAACATTCAAATTGAAATTTGGACATAGGGGTGGCAATCATCCCGTACAAGACTTAACCACAGGAAAAGTGGAAATCACCAGTCAAAATCACGGTTTTGCAGTGGCTGATGATGATATTCCCAGCCATGTTGAAGTCACCCATCGTTCTTTATTTGACCAAACGGTGGAGGGACTGAAAGTGAAAAACAAACCCATTTTCTCTGTGCAATATCACCCTGAAGCTAGCCCTGGCCCACAAGATGCTGATTATTTATTTGATCGTTTTGCGGACATGATCAATCAGGAAGATGGTTAAATAAAACATGATGTTCACTGCCAGATGAAAGTTTGGGTAGATGCTGATGCATGTCCTGTGGTGGTGAAAGAGATTTTATTTCGGGCTGCAGACCGGGTATCTATGCCGCTTATTTTGGTGGCAAACAGTACGCTTATTATTCCCAAGTCAGCTTATATTTCAATGCTTAAAGTAGGTGCTGGTTTGGATGTGGCAGACCATGAAATTGTAGCGAAAATGCAAGCAGGGGACTTGGTGATTACAGCTGATGTGCCGTTGGCAGCAGATGTGATTGAGCAGGGTGGTTTGGCGCTTAGTCCGCGTGGCGATGTGTTTTCACCAGACACGATTCGAGCCAAGTTGAGTATGCGTAATTTTATGGATGAGTTAAGGGGTAGTGGGGTGGTTACAGGCGGACAAGCTGCGTTTAACCACAGCGACCGCCAAGCTTTTGCCAATCAACTGGATAAGATTTTAACTGCATACCATCAGTCCAATACATAAGCAGCTTGCGCGCATAGGCAATCATCATCGCTTTGTTGCACCGAGTGATGTGATCCTCAAATTCATCGACAAACTCATCCACAAATCAATCAACAAAAGGGCCATGCTGATAAATAGGTTCGCCGTGAGGCAAACCAAAACAGACCATGATTTGACTGTTGTCTTTGGCTTGGATTTGAAGATGTTGCACACCTTCGATAAAAAGGGCTTCGCTGGCATGAAGATGTTGCTCTTGAAGCCATACATGCCCTTGTAATACATATACAAATCCTCTGAAACCATCTGGAATGTGCACCTCATAGTGGCTTTGTGGAAGCAGTGAAATATCAAGGTATAACACTGGTGTTTGTAATATAATACCAGCTTCACCCACGATATGACGCAGCAGCACACCATCCTTTTTCTCTACTTTGATATCCGCAGCATCAACTTGTTGGTAGGCGGGTTCGATGTGTTTGAGTTTTTGCGGTAAGTTGATCCAAAGTTGTAAACCCACTGCTCTACCCTGTGGTATTTCAGAGTGAACGATGCCTTTTCCTGCGGTGAAACGTTGCGCACCACCTGCATAAACAGTGGAGCGGTTGCCCAAGTTGTCGGCATGTTGCATGCCACCTGCCAACATATAGGTAATCGCCTCAAAACCACGATGTGGATGATCGGGAAAACCTCCTGATTCGATGTCGAAGTGATCACAAAGTACAAAAGGATCGTAGTTGCGTAGATTCTGGCTTGGCATCAGACGTTTGACCACAACACCATCACCTTCGGGTACAGCCAATGCTTTAATTTTCATTCTGAGGCTCCGCTTTCGTGGAAGATTTGGGGTATACCTTGGGGGATAATACGGGTGGGGTTAATACTGTCATGGCTATAATAATAGTGACGTTTGATATGTTCGATATGGATGGTATTTTTGATATGCGGTTGTTGGTATAGATCAAGCAAATAACGTGAAAGATGTGGATAATCGGCGATTTGTTTTTTGTTGCATTTGAAATGTCCGAAATACACGGCATCAAAGCGAATCAGGGTGGTAAATAAACGCCAATCGGCTTCTGTGATGGTAGACCCTAGTAAATAAGGCTGTGCTTGTAAGTCTGATTCCAGTTTATCCAAGGCCGAGAATAGATTGTGTACAGCTTCATCATAGGCTGCTTGTGTACCCGCAAAACCACATTTATACACACCATTGTTGATATTGTGGTAAACAAAATCATTGATGTGGTGAATGTCATCTTGCAAAGCTTGTGGGTAATAATCGTCTTGATTACCCGTTAAAGCATTGAATTCACGGTTAAACATACGAATAATATCCTCAGACTCATTGGAAACGATGGTCTGATGCTTTTTATCCCATAAAATGGGTACGCTTACACGCCCTGAATAGTCAGCTTTGGCATGGCTATAGAGTTGATGGGCTTGTTTATAGCCATAGAGAGGTTCGGCTTGGGGTTTGAATTCCCAGCCGAGTTCCAACATGTCGGGATGTACGATGGTGACATCAATCAAGCTTTCCAAGCCTTTTAAGGCACGAAAAATCAGGGTGCGATGCGCCCATGGACATGCCAAGGAGACATACAGGTGATAACGATTCGCTTGGGCGGTGAATTCCCCTGAATCAGCATGAATCCAGTGGCGAAAGCTAGAATCTTGACGCACAAAATGACCATTACTTTCTTTGGTAGAATACCATTGATCCACCCACTTACCATCGACTAATAAACCCATATCTATCTCTCCTGATGTCTTTAAATTTCAGTTTGAAGGCAAACCTTGAACGAAACACTGCATAACTATGAGAAGGCAGTTGTAGTTTTAATGTCTGCTGCAATCAAGACATGTATACCTTGATTGCATGTTTATATTATTTCATGCGTATGCCTTCGAGTGAAAAATATAGATGCACTTCTTGTGATACAGGGCCTAAAGTATCAGGGATGTTGTAATCACTAAGTTGGATGCTGGTATGTCCTTCAAAACCACGCCTATACATACCCCAAGGGTCATCACCTGCGCCGATATGTTTGCCTTGGATGACAATGTTTTTGCTGACACCATGTAAGGTGAACTTGCCATGCAGGGTAATGTTTTCGCCATCTTCAATCATAGATGTGCTGATGAAGCTTGCTTTGGGGTATTGCGCAACATCTAAAAAGTCCTTGCCTCTTAAATGTTTGTCACGTTTGGCATGGTTGCTGTCTATGCTGGTCGTATCAATGTACACTTGAATATTGGCAGCGTTGGGGTTTTTGACATCATATTCAAAGCTGCCTTCAAAGGTGTTAAATCTGCCCATTAACCAGCTAAAGCCTAAGTGTTTGACCTTAAATTGAATAAAGGCATGGGCGTTAAAGTTATCAATATTATATTTTTCAGCCTGTGCGGGTAAACTCAATGCGAGTACCAATACTGCGGTTGCGATGCTTTGTTTCATGTTCATGTCTTGCTCCTTTTTTGCTTTTTTCGTGTTTTAATGCCTAACGTCAATTCACTTGTAAGTTTATGCGTGTTTCATTTGTCTTTTGTGATACCCAACATGCGTAATAAAGTGTTATCTTTGTCTATGAAATGGTGTTTGAAGGCTGCGCTGGCATGGAGTAAAACAAAACCCATAAAACACCAAGCCAATAACATATGCCACCAACCTGCCACACTTTCACGCCCTTTTTCTGCTGCCAACAGAGCAGGTACTTCAAACCATGTGAAAACTTCAATGCCACGTCCATCAGCAGTGGAAATTAAATACCCACTACATATCACCGCCAACATCCACACATAATGCGACTTGTGTACCCATAAACCGATGTTTTTCTCCCATGTTGCGCCATATAAAGCGGGTAAAGGGTTGATTAAACGCCAAAATAAGCGAAAAATAAGCAAAAAGAAGAGCAGTATGCCTACACTTTGATGAATCCAAGGTGCTTTGTGGTACCAAATATCACCATAATTTAACTCCACCATCAGCCAACCCAAAGCAAACATGGCAAAGATGAGCAGCGCCATCGACCAATGGATGATAATACTTAGCCAGCCATAGTGTTGGGTGTTATTACGCAGCAGCATATTGATTTGACCTCCCGTAGATACTTTCTGAACTCAAGCTTGATGTGGCGAATGATTCACCCTATTATGATGATATAAAAGCATATATAATTCATGAAGATGATAGATTTTATCAATCATAGTCGAAGAGGGTTTGGGAATGCGTTAAAAAAATTTGAATAATTTTTTTCAATAGTTGAACAAGGCAGATTAAGGAAGAGCGGAGTGTTGGGGAAGTGTGTAAT
>JAUZQU010000188.1 GCA_030950835.1 Mariprofundaceae bacterium
ATCCGCCAGTGATTGAAAAAGCATTATCAGCGCGTCATTTGTTGAATTTGATGTTACCCAACCCTTTGGATGCCCAAAGCCAACGCGCACAACAGATGAAAAACCACCGTTGTAATATTCGCCATGGTGAGTGGAAGGCAAGCCGAAGCTCTGCTGCGCCGCAAGCATGGTCACGACCTGTAAAAATGGTCATTGCCGTGTGTTTTTTATGGCTTTTTATCACATGGGGACAAAACATACAGCTTGAACGCACCTACACTGCACAACAAGATGCGATGATAGAGATTTTGCATACAGCATTGCCTGGTGAGCCAAACATTGATATTTTGGCACAACTCAAACGGGCAACCCATGATGCAGGCGCAGGCACTGGGCAGGGTGTGTTTGATGTGGCTTTGCAGTTGCAGCACATTAGCGAAGTGTTTGCGCAACATGCTTGGCAGATGCAAGAAATCAAAGTGGATAAAAATGGTGTGCTGATGTCAGGAAAAGTGAAAGATTTGACCACTTTAAATACGATACGCGATCTGCTGGCAGACAAGATAACTAACGATGTGAATATTGCAGACACGGATTTAAGTGGTGATGAAGTGAGTTTTAGGATGCGTTGGTAATGGTATTAACATGGGCAGCTTTGAAAGAAAATTGGGCGCAACAATACGCTGCTTTAAGCGATAAAGTCACCTTATTATGGGAAGATAAAGCAGCACCACATTACCATGCTCTGCAAGCTTCGGAACAGCGGATTATCAAGCTAGCCGCCGTATTACTACCCTTGATGATATTGATTTTTGGCGTGTTTTTACCTGCGGCAGATCAACATCAGCGTTGGTTGCAAGATGTATCGAAAATAAGTGCTGACCTTGAGTCTGCCCAAGCCTTGGCAAGCCAAATAGCCAGCAATCCAGCTGCAGGAAAAAATGCGGCGAGTAATAGCAATCAGATGTTGACCGAGGTGGACAAGCTGGCGCGTGAAACAGGGGTACGTAGTTTCATGACCCGTTTGCGTCCGCAACAAGTGATGGGCGCAGCAGGGCGTTTGCAAGTCCAAATCAAAGCGGTTCCTTACACAAAACTGGTGGCATTTTTAGCAGCCTTAGCCCAGCATCAACTGCCTATACAAAGCATGAAGATTCAAGTTGCAGGTGAGGGTGTGGTGCATGTGCAAGCGGTATTGGGGAGAAGTTGATGGCAGAACAAGATAGTTTGTCAGCCCAGAGCTTAACACCGCGTTCTAAGCGTTATTTGCTGGTTATTTTTTTATTGGTTCTGCCTGTGATGTTGTTATTACGCTGGGATGCTTCGACATGGTTAAGTGCGCAAGTGGATGCGATGATTGAGCAATCTGCTATGGACTTGCATTATAGCAAAGTGGAATTGGCGGGTTTGGGTGTGCGCTTGCATGATATCCGCGTGCAGCGAGCTGACTTGGTAGAAATCAATGTGGAAACTGTGGTGATATCTTTATCGTTGACACATTTGCTGACTGGAACGCTGGCTGCAGATGTGGATATGTTATGGTTTGACAATACTTTGAGTGGCAGTGTGTATCAAAGTGATGAGCATATATACATTGAAGATATAGCTGCCGAAGTAGACTGGTTAAAGCTACTGGATGTACAACAGCAACTGCCTTTTCGTGCTTCGGGTGTGATGCATGTTGTGGGTGATGTGGCATGGCATAAAAATACAGGAAAACCTGTGTCGGGCAAGTTAGAATTAGGTTGGACAGATGCTATGCTAGGCTTGGCGACACCTGAATTTGCGCTGGGGGATTATGTGTTGGATGTGTATAGTGATAGCAGCAAGCAAGCGACTTGGCAGTGGCATATACAGGGTGGAAAAGACGTGGCTTTGGCAGGGGAAGGTATGTTTTATACCACACAAGCATTGCTGCAGCAATGGACGATGACAGGTGTGTTGGATGTGAATATTGATGCCAGTAATGCTACTTTATCCATGATGGGACAAGCCTTTACAGGTTCTAATCAAGCGAAAATACGCCTTTCAGGGCCGTTATTACGACCACAAACACAGGTTATACGCTGATGTCATACCTCGTTTTAGCCCGAAAATGGCGGCCACAACGTTTTGCCGACCTCACAGGTCAGGATGTGGTGGTGCGCACCCTTAAAAATGCTTTAATTAGCGACAAATTAGCCCATGCTTATTTGATGACGGGCATTCGAGGTGTGGGTAAAACCACGATTTCACGTCTGATGGCGATGGCAGTGAACTGTACGGTAGCCCAAGATGGCGAGCCTTGTGGCACATGTGATGCATGTACCTCGATTGCCCAAGGCAACAACCTTGATGTGTTAGAAATGGATGCAGCAAGCCATACGGGTGTGGATGATATTCGCGAAATCTTGGATGGGGTGCGTTATCCAGCGGTACACCTGAAAATCAAAGTATATATCATTGATGAAGCACATATGTTGTCTAAAAGTGCCTTCAATGCCTTGCTCAAAACCTTGGAAGAGCCACCTGAACGGGTGTTGTTTATTTTGGCGACTACAGAGTCTGACAAACTACCGATTACGGTGCGTTCGCGCTGCCAGCGTTTTGATTTAAGACGTTTGGATGTGGATGAAATCAGTGTTTATTTGCAACATATTTTGCAAGAAGAGGGCATTACGGCGGCAGAGGATGCTTTGCAAGTGATTGCCAGAGCAGCAGATGGCAGCGTGCGTGACGCACTGTCTTTAACTGAGCGTGTTTTAGCCTTTTCAGACAGCAATATTAGCCTTGATGATGTGCAACAATCGTTGGGTTTGATTGGTTCGGCGCAAACGGAACAGTTGGCGAATGTGGTCTTGGCAGGTGATGCCAAAGCAGCAGTGCAGAGCTTACGTCAAGCCAGAGAGTTGGGCGTTTCACCGGCGCATTTGTTGTTAAGTTTGTCGGAATGTTTGCATCAAATGATGTGCTGTAAACTTGATGAGAGTTTGATTCCGCAAGGTGTTTCAGAGGCAAGTAAAACCTGGCTGTTGCAGCATGCTAAGGCATGGAATGAGCAGGCTTTGGATATGCGTTATCAAGTATTGTTGCATGGTTTGCGTGATATTGCTTTGTTGGATGAGCAGCGTGGTGCTGAAATGATAGTGATGCGTTTGGCGCATTTAAACAGCATTTCACCTGCGGATAGTACGGTTGAGATTCCTACGATAGTAGAAAAAAAAACATTAAAAAATGAACCGCCTCAGGCTGTTGTTGCAGCAACAATGCAGAGCAAAGAAGTCGTAGCAAGTTCAGCAGAATCAGTACAAACCATAGCCTCAGAAACTGCAGAACCACAAAGCATAGAGCCACAAGCCATAGAGTCAGAAATTATAAAATCGCAAGTGATGCCACCACAAGTGGAAGAAGAAGCCGAAGCCGAGACAGTAGCAGTTCCAGAGGGGAAAACAGCACAAACTTGGGCAGAAGCCATGGCACTATACCACCAAGTGAAAGCTGGGGTGGCAGCGATGTTGGAGCATGTTTATTGCGCCAGTTTTGCTGATAAAGTCGAATTGCACCTTGATACACATCAGCTTGAGTCTTTGGACAAAGAAACCAGGCAACATTTTCAAACATGGTTGCAACGTGAAGTAGTGTGGTTGCAACGCAGCGAAGAAAGTGGAGAGAGCTTGTTGCAGCAACAAAAACGTGCACAAGACACCGACCAACGCCAACTTTGGCAACAAGCTGAAGCGGATCCTAATGTGCAAGCTGTGCAAGCTGCTTTTGATTGCCGTATTACCCAAGTGCGTGCGCCTGAGACGGATTAGAAACATATATCTAGGACAACGCTGGCTCTGTTGTAATCCCCCTCACGTGCTACCGTAAGCTGAAAACCTACGCCATTCACGTTGTTCAAATAAGGTATATTGAGCCCTTGAAATTGGAGCTGACACACCTTATTTCTAAGAGAGTACAGTGAGGTGATCGATGGATAACAATCGTTGGACGCAAAAAGTCTCCGAAGCAATGCAAGAAGCACAAGTTACTGCGATACGTTTGTCGCACCAAGAAGTCGATACACCGCATGTATTGTTTGCGTTGTTGGCACAACAACACGGTCTGGCAACGCAGCTATTGAATCAAGCAGCTGTGGATGTGCAGAGTGTACAAAATCGTCTATCACTTACCTTAGCTCAACGTCCAAAAGTCACTGCCAGCGCTGAAGCGGGTAAAGTTTATATTACCCAAGCATTGAATCAAATGATGGTGAGAGCCATGAATAAGATGCAGGAGATGGGTGATGCTTATGTATCGGTGGAACATCTGCTGTGGGTGATGTTGCAGGATAAAACAGCAGAAGCAGGCAGAGTTTTGCTGGAATCAGGCTTAAATATGGAGAAATTTGAAGCGGCGTTAATAGCAGTTCGTGGCAACCAGCGGGTGACCAGTGATACACCCGAAGCACAGTATGAAGCTTTAGAAAAATACGGTACAGACCTTGTTGAAATGGCGCGTGCAGGCAAGCTTGACCCTGTGATTGGACGCGATAGCGAAATTAGGTCTGTGATTCGGATTTTATCGCGTAAAACCAAAAATAATCCGGTGTTGATTGGTGAGCCTGGCGTGGGTAAAACTGCGATTGCTGAAGGTTTAGCACAGCGTATTGTTTCAGGTGATGTGCCTGAAGGTTTGAAACACCGCACTATTTTCTCCTTGGACATGACGGCACTGATGGCAGGCGCAAAATACCGTGGTGAATTTGAAGAACGCCTTAAAGCGGTGCTGCATGAAATCAAAGTGTCGGCAGGGCGTGTCATTTTATTCATTGATGAACTGCATACCATTGTGGGTGCGGGAAAAACGGAAGGTTCATCGGATGCGGGTAATATGCTCAAACCCATGTTGGCACGTGGTGAATTGCATTGTATTGGTGCGACCACGTTAAACGAACACCGCCAATACATTGAAAAAGATGCAGCGTTGGAACGTCGGTTTCAGCCTGTATTGGTGGATGCACCAAGTGTGGAAGATACGATTTCGATATTGCGGGGTTTAAGAGAGCGTTTTGAATTGCATCATGGTGTGCGCATTCTAGATGCAGCGATTGTGGCAGCAGCGACCATGTCCGATCGTTATATTGCAGATCGATTTCTGCCCGATAAAGCTATTGATTTGATTGATGAAGCATGTGCATCCATTCGCACAGAGATTGATTCTATGCCAGCGGAGTTGGATGCGATTACGCGCAAGGTGATGCGTCTTGAAATTGAAGAGGCGGCATTAAAAAAAGAAAGTGATGCGGCGAGTGTGGAACGTTTGGCTGTGTTACGCCGAGAACTGGCTGATTTTAAAGAAGAACGTGATGTGATGCATGGGCAGTGGCAGGGTGAAAAGCTTGCCCATGATACGTTGCAAGCGGTGCGTGAAGATTTG
Organism: Mariprofundaceae bacterium; assembly: GCA_030950835.1. Taxonomy (GTDB): domain Bacteria; phylum Pseudomonadota; class Zetaproteobacteria; order Mariprofundales; family Mariprofundaceae; genus Ghiorsea. The sequence goes on from JAUZQU010000188.1 coordinate 5,380, forward strand.
GATAAAACACGGTTGCATATTGAAGAAGCAGAACGCAATTATGAACTCGAAAAAGTGGCTGAGCTTAGATATGGGCAACTGCCTGAGTTGGAAGCCAAGCTGAAAGCTTTGGAAGCGTTGGATTCAGCCAACGACTTGTTACAAGAGCAGGTGAGCGATGATGAAATCGCCGAAGTGGTGGCGCGTTGGACACATATTCCTGTCAGCCGTTTGCTGGAAGGTGAACGTGAGAAGGTTTTACGTTTGGAAGCGGTTTTGCATGAGCGGGTGATTGGGCAAAATAAAGCAGTGAAAGCTGTAGCCGATGCTATTCTTCGTGCCAAAGCAGGTATTCAAGACCCGAATCGACCTATGGGTTCGTTTATCTTTTTAGGCCCAACTGGTGTGGGTAAAACCGAGCTGGCACGCACACTTGCCCACGCTTTATTTGATAGCGATGAACATATGATACGCCTTGATATGTCGGAATACATGGAGAAACATAGTGTGTCGCGTTTGCTGGGTGCGCCGCCTGGTTATGTGGGGTTTGGAGAGGAAGGGGTCGAGTCTATAATCATACCATCCATTTGCTTCCCCCCTCACGATGTAACTATGAGCTAAGCGTACAGCTATTCTAGCTTGATACAATGATAGACCAGACCCCTTTCCTCTTAGACCCCTTTCCTCATTACTAAGCGCAGGCACATTCGCCAGTAAGCTGGCTGGACGTTACTGACGCTCCGCCTGTATTGCGGGCATTATAGATTGATGCTTAGGGCTGGTGAAAACCAACTTGTCTTTCCCTGAATTGTTGATGCTGGCAGTGAGTCCGAGGCTCGGGTAAAGGTAGGTGGTGATGTGTT
>JAUZQU010000189.1 GCA_030950835.1 Mariprofundaceae bacterium
GTAGGGGTGATTTGTACCTTTATGGGTCACACAGCGACTGCAACAACAGAAGGTGTGGCAAAAGCAACAACACAGGCGGTGATGCTGTGTTCAGTGATGGTTTTGATACTTGATTATATCATCACCTCATTTTTTCTTTAAGGAGTAACGTAATTCATGAATGAATATAAAAAAATAGAGCTTGTAGTGGGTATGTTTGTCTTGATTGGTGTGATGTCTATCATTTGGTTGGCCGCAGAACTGGGGCAAGTTGGTGGTTTGGGCAAGCAAGGTTATGCAGTCAAGGCGGTTTTTGAAGATGCAGGCGGTGTGCGTAAAGGTAGTGATGTGATGTTGGCTGGGGTGATTGTGGGTAAAGTGGCTTCGGTATCTTTGCTGAACAATGAAGAAGCGGAAATGCTGTTTATCATCAATGATGGGGTATTGATTGCGATAGATGCTACGGTTTCGATTCGTACTAAGGGTTTGATTGGCGAGCGTTTTGCGCGGGTGAATCAAGGCAGTGAGGAAGAATATTTGATGGATGGTGATGAGTTTGAAGATACAGAATCACCATTGAATATTGAAGATATGATTAGTAAATATATTTTTAGTGGAGAAACACCATGAATAAACAAATCATGTTGAGCGTTGCATTGGCAGGATTGATGTTGTTGCCTGTAGCTTGGGCTGAGCAAGAAACGCCAAAGCAGGTAGTGGCATCCACGATTCAATCGATTATTGATGTTTTAGAAGCCAGAGCAGATTTAAATGTGATGACGGACGGGGTTCGTGAGCAGATTCGACAAGCAGTGTCAGGGCGTTTTGACTACCGAGAAATGGCAAGGCGTAGCATAGGCAAACCTTGGAAAAAAATGGATGAAGTAGAGCAAGCTTCTTTTACAGACATTTTTCGTCAGGTGTTAGAATATTCTTATGGTAATCAACTATCTACCTATCATGGGCAGAAAGTGGAGTTTAAAGAAGCGGACTTTAAGCGTGGTAAAGCTAGGGTGAAAGGGGCGGTAGTGGATGCTTCAAAATCCATTCCTATGGAATACCGCTTGCATCAAACCGCGACAGGTTGGCAGGTATATGACATTAAGATTGAAGGCGTGAGCATGGTGGCAACTTTCCGCAAAGATTTTAAATCTATTATCAGAAAAGATGGCGTAGAAGGTTTGTTGAGCAAGTTACAGGCGAAAGTCAAAAAATTAAAAGCGAAAGGTTAGTTCTTTCACCTAGGATTCATTTTACTTTGTAAAAGTATGCCCATGTCTATGCTTCAATTGTGTTTGTTTCGTGCTTGTCGTATTGCCCTGATGTTGCTGCTGGCACTGATCGTGGCAATCGTGGCGTTGTGTTATGCAGCTGTGGATTTGAACTTTATGAAACCTATGGTGGAAAAAGCGTTGAAAACACAACTGCAAACAGAGCATGTTTCAGTATCACAGCTGCAACTCATCTGGGATGCTGGCCCCAGTTTAGATATGGGTGTGATTGAGCTGCAAAACCCTCAACTGAGCTTGGAACATACACAAGCAGTGCTGTCTTTTTCATTTTCGGGTGTTTTTCAAGGTGTAGTTGCGCCGCGTTTGCTGTTGCGTGATGGTTATTTATCGCTCAAGTTGGATAAGCAGGCGAAAAATCAGGTGAACCAGCAGCTTCAAGCTCCGCATATGCAGCTTGAGCTTGATGATATGCGTCTGACATTTTCATTCGCAGATACGCCAATAACACTACAACATGTCACCGCACATATATCACCTTTGTTATCGGACATGCAGTTGCAAGCGGATGGTTTACAACTGTCTGCGGCATTTGATCAAGCTATGCAACTCCAGAGACTGCATGTTCAAGTTGAAGACTTTACTTGGCTGCCCCAAGCGTGGCTTTTGTACGTCAAAAACCTAAAAAAAGTGGATATGTCAGCCCAAATGACAAGGTCAAACACATGGCAATGGCAAGTACATGCCTTAGCGAATCAAGGTCAAATCCAGTTTGAAGATGCACACCTTGAGATTCCTTTTGAACGTTTAGAAGGGCAAGGTGAGTTGTCTTTGGAAACAAGCGAAAGCTTGGAATTATTGCGCTTTGAAGCTTCTGAAATATCATGGTTAGATGGTGATAATTTTGCTGAGTTTAAGTTACTTTGGTTTGAAAACGTTTTGAATTTGGAAATCATGGATGGGCAAGCCACCATGCCTATGTTGTGGTCTTGGTTGTGGCAATTAAGTGATGGTGATGCTTGGCATCAGTGGTTGAGCAGTATGCAATATGGGGTACTCAAGGATGTACAGGCGACCTTACGTTTACCTTGGAAAAACCCTTTATCCGCTGCACCTGCGGCTGCTGATATCGAACAATTGACTTACCATGTATTGACCGATGTCCAAGATGCTGACATTGCTTTGGGCGTGGATAGTGACTTTTTATACCATACCGATGCAGCTGTGGAAATTGATCAAGATCATTTAACAGCCAAAATTATCACTGCGGATTTGGGTCTGCATTTGGGGCGTTTGCACGGTGATTATAACATCGCTTGGGATACTTTATTGATGCATATTGATGCTAAAGGCGTGGTAGATGTGGGAAAGTTGCATCTGTGGTTGGATGAAGATGTGGCACGGGAACTGGCTTGGCAGCCTTCTGCGGCGTATGCTAGGGTAAAAATGGCATGGAATGCTGAAAAATCTGCGCCAGATGCGATGTTATTGTATTTAAAACCCAAGGGTGACTGGCAACTGCAGCCCAAAGGTGTTGCCTTGAAATTACAAGGTGGCTTGGCGATCTTGGATTTGCAACGTGGTTTGCGGCTACAAGACATGCGTTTTGAAAGCCCTTGGTTTGCTGGTGATATGCAGATGTTTATCCAGCATGATAAAGCGCGTTGGGCGCTTGAAGAGCTGCATATAAACGCTACAGCAGCGTTGTCTGAACTTACGCAGGAATTTTCTTTACCTATAAATGATGCTGAAGGTTCTACAGCGTTATTGCTAGACTTTAAACGTGGGGACTGGTCTGGATCATTGGATTTCTCGGCTGCTGATTGGTCTAGCTTTTTGGGTTATGATAAACAAGTGGATGAGAGGTTTATGCTATCTTTTTCGGGGCAGTCTGCTGCTCAAACATTGATGCCAATTAAGCTGGATAAATGGACTAGCAACCATGCAACTTTCAATATCCATGGTGCTGTCACGTTTAGCGAGCACCATGTGGATATGATGTTTAAAGACATCGTCACACCACAATATCATGGTGATATACGTCTGCTATTTCCTTGGGACGAGACATTGCCATGGGGCATTGAAGCCCATGCGGATGCTGTGGATAAAGCTGCTTTTTCCAGCTATATGGCGGATGATGAAGAGGAGAATAGGCAAACTTCTTCACGTCCGTGGTCGCTGTATGCAGATATAGGCAGGCTGACTTGGGATAGCAGTTATGCGCAACAAGTATTGCTGCAATATGAATCGAACCAACATAGCACTTTAAGTTTTACGGCAGCGCATTTGCTATCGGGTGATGCAGACTTAGAGCAAGTGCATGCATCGTTATCCATGCTTGAAGATGGACGCTTGGACTTGCATGTTTTAGAAGCGGATGGTTCTGGGCAACATTTGTTGGTTTCTGGTTCATTGCAACCTTTGCCTTCGGGTTTGTTGCAATGGCAGGGCATGGTGGTGATGGATGGAAAGTTTGGTACATTGATGCATCAGGCGGAGCTGGATAAGCTGTTTCAACAGGGTGAGATGCATGCAGTCTTTTTGGGCGGTGGTGAATTTACAGTGGGGGAATCTTGGTGGCAGGGTATGCAAGGGCGATTCAGGTTGCGCGTAGATGATGGACGTATTATGCAAGGTGGTACGTTGGTGCGCCTGTTGGCGGCAATCAGCTTGGTGGACTTGCCTAAATTTTTGATTTTTCAGCGTGATGACATGGTGGGAGAAGGTTTGTTGTATGATAGCATGCAATTAGAAGCTGAATTTTTGCGTGGAAAACTACATATCAATCAGTTGTTACTACAATCATCAGCACTGGATGCGGCTGGTCGGGGTGAAATTGATTTGGCAAGTGGTGCAATCGACATATTATTGGTCGTCAGACCTTGGCAGAATATAGAAGCAATTTTAGGTGCTATCCCTTTGCTGGGTACTATTTTGACGGGCAAAGATAAAAGTTTGTTGCGTAAGGTCTATCGTATTCATGGCCCTGCATCGGATGCGCAAGTGGATGAATTGGAGCCTAAGGATGCGGGTTTGCCCCAGTCAGGTCTGTTGGAGCAGTTGTTTTCGTTGCCAAGCACTTGGTTTGGCAAGAATAAAGGGGAATAAATGCGTTTAATTATGTTGGATACGGAAACCACAGGTTTGTCACCGCAAAAGGGAGACAGAATGGTGGAAATTGGGGCGGTGGAAGTGTGTAATCGTGATATTACACAAACGCGCACTTTTCATCGTATGATCAACCCAGAACGTCCTATCCCCGCAGAAGTGGTGCGTATTCACGGCATTGACGATGCGAAGGTGAAAGATAAACCTACTTTTGCGGATGTTGCCCAAGATTTTTTAGACTTTATTCAAGGCGGAACATTGGTGATTCATAATGCCCCGTTTGATTTGGGTTTTATCATGCACGAATTAACATTGTTTGGTTTCGATCCCATTCAAGATATGCCTGTGATTGATACTTTAGCCATGGCGAAAAAGCAGTTTCCAAGGCAGCGCAACAACTTAAATGCTTTGTGTGATCGTTTTGACATCAATAGAGGTCATAGGCAATTGCATGGTGCATTGTTGGATTCCGAATTGTTGGCAGAAGTATATTTGGCGATGACAGGTGGGCGGCAATTTTCTTTACACATGGACAGCCATGTGCAGCCTGCTTCAAGTTATGTGCGTTTGCCCAGTGCGATGTCGGGTCGTCAAGAGCAGCGGGAAACCGCAACCTTGATGCGCCGACCGCCGCCAACACTGCGCCCTGAAGATGCAGAACGACATGAAATCATGATGCAGCGTATGCGTAAAGAAAGTGGTGGAGCGACAGTTTGGGATGAAACTGTGAAGGAGATGAAATAAGATGTTTATGCCTAGCCCTATGTTAATGATTTGTGCGGGAAATATGTGCCGTAGTCCTTTTGCAGAGTTTTATTTGCGCAAAAAACTGCTTGAAGCTGGTATTGAAGGCGAGTGTTTTAGCCGTGGTTTGTTGATGATGCAAGGCAAGAAAGTACCCGACTTGGCTTTGAAAGTGGCTTTGGAATTTGAGGTGGATATGCAAAGTCATATCTCACAAACTTTGCTTGCACCAGATATGGACAGGGCGGGTTTGGTCTTGGTGATGGAGCAAGATCAACGTTTGCATTTGATGAAAAAGAGACCTGAACATGTGGGTAAGGTGATGTTATTGAGTCAGCCTTGTGGTGCTAAAACCATTGATGACCCTATGCGACGTTCAGAGGATACTTTTAGGCGGGTATATGGTGAAATCGCTGCTTGTGTTGATGCTTGGGTGACGCGTTTTTGAACATCGGATAAAAAAAGAGCCTTGAAGCAACTGCCGCAAGACTCCTTTTGATTAGAAATGTGAAAAAATGGTGATATATTATCGATTAGCCGTGTTTGATGAACATCGCACCATTGATAGCTTCAATAGTGACCACACCAACAAGCTTTGAACCATCGACTACAGGAATGCGGCGCAAGTTGCGTAAACCCATGAATGATAAAGCTTTTAATATAGGGTCATCAGCGGAAACGGAAACGGGGTTGACGGTCATCACCATGCTTACTTTTTGTTCCAATACTTTGCCATAACCCTCTTCCATAGCCTCAAAATCACGTGCGCCAAGGCTGTCATGCACATAATCACCTTGTTCAGGATAAAGCGGCATCATTAAGTCACGAATGGTGATGATACCAACAAGATTGGAGTCGTTATCGATTACGGTGACAGAGGCGCAATGGTTCAATACCATTTTTGATGCGGCTGTGCGCAGGGTATCGTCTTGTGTTACAGATACTGCGTCATTACTTTGAACTTCACGAATAAGCATATTACATTCTCCTCTTCTACCTTGATTGTACTTACATGTAAGACATGCTTTGCAATGTACGCAGTAAAGCATAAATGTTTATAGGAGGCAACTTTTAGGCTTGGATGAGGGGAATGCATATTGTTGTGTCATATTGTCATTGATTTGCAGTACAATGATGTGCATAGTGCGCGAATTGCTAGGAATGGTATTTGCCTTTTTAGCAGTGAAATTGTAGTAAATTATCATGCGAGGGTGGCGGAACTGGTAGACGCGCTGGATTTAGGTTCCAGTGTCTTACGGCGTGAGGGTTCGACTCCCTCCTCTCGTACCATACAATCAATGCGCTTCTCCTTTTTTGGAGGGCGCATTGTTTTTTTATACATTCTTCGGAGGCTTCTATGATCCAAACTGAGATTAAGCAACTAGGCGATAATGAGCATGAGGTAGAAGTACGTTTACCTAAAGCGGAATACGAACGTATTCACGCCGCAGAAGTGCAAAAGCTGATGGGGCAGGTGAAACTTCCTGGATTTCGTCAGGGTAAAACACCCAATCACGTGATTCAAAAACAATTCGGGCCAAAAATTCATGAGGATACAGTATCCGCCTTGCTACAGCAGCATTATGTGGGCGCGATTGAATCTTCGGGTTTAACACCTGCTTTGCAGCCTGAGTTATCTTTGCCACCTGTGCAGCCTGATGATGCTTTTGTCTTCCTTTTAAAGGTGGCAACTTGGCCTGAAGTGAAGCTAAATAAAGTATCCAAACTGAAATTTGAGCAAACCGAAGTAACGGTGGGTGATGATGATGTTCAATCAGTGTTGGAACGTTTGTACAAATCACAAGTATCGTATGAAGTGATCAGCGATAGAGCCGCAGAAAAGGGCGACCAATTGCATGTTGATTTTGAAGGTTTCATTGCAGATGAAGCTTTTGAAGGTGGCAAAGGTGAAAATGTTGCTTTGGTGTTGGGTGAAGGACGTTTTATTCCTGGATTTGAAGAGCAGTTGATGGGCAAAAAAGCGGATGAATCTTGTGTGGTTGAAGTGAGTTTCCCTGAAGATTATCAGGCCGCAAACTTAGCTGGCAAAGCTGCACGTTTTGAAACCACAGTGAAAAGTGTGGGTGAAGCGAAAAAAGCCAGTAATGACGAAGAGTTAGCAAAATTGTTGAACTTTGATGATGTGGCGGCGTTGATGGCGGATGTGCGTCAAGGTTTGGATAAAGAAGCAGTAAAAGCAGCGCAAACAGGGACACGAGATGCTGCATTGAATGCGCTATTAGAAGCGAACCCTATGCGTTTGGCAGCAAGCTTGGTAGCTGAAGATGTGAAATCAACCACGGCGCGTGTGGTGCAAAACATGAAGCAACAAGGCATGGAAGCAACGTCTGAAATGTTTGCTGACGAAGCTTTTAAAACGGAAGTGCGTGAGCGTTCTGAGCGCGGATTAAAGTTGTCAGTATTGATTCAGGCTTTGCGTGAAGAAGCGGGACTTGAGCTTGCGGATGAAGATGTGGATGTGGCAGTGGATGCGATGGTGGCTGAATATCCGGAGAACATGCGTGACGATTATGCCAAGTATATCCGTGACAACCAAGAGCAGCTTGGTGCGATTAAAGATCGCTTGCTGGAACAAAAGTGTATTGATTATCTTGCTGAACAGGCTAAGGTAAGTACAGTAAGTAAAACTTTGTCGCAATGGCAGGCAGAACAGGATAAGGTAACGGCATGAATTTAGTCCCTATGGTTGTCGAGCAAACGGCTCGTGGTGAACGCTCGTATGATATTTTTTCACGGCTTTTAAAAGAGCGTATTATCTTTTTAAATGGGCCAGTGGAAGATAATATGGCGAATTTGATCACGGCGCAGTTGCTGTTTTTGGAGTCAGAAGGCCCTGATAAAGACATCTATATGTATATCAACAGCCCTGGTGGCGTGGTGACTGCAGGCATGGCGATTTATGATACCATGCAATATATTCGTTGTGATGTGTCCACTTTATGTGTGGGGCAGGCAGCAAGTATGGGTGCGCATTTGTTGGCAGCTGGAGCAAATGGCAAGCGTTATGCTTTACCTAATGCAAGGGTGATGATTCATCAGCCTTTGGGTGGTTTTCAAGGTCAGGCGACCGACATTGCGATTCATGCCAAAGAAATTTTGAAGTTAAAAGATGAATTGAATCAAATGATGGCTAAACATACTGGGCAGCCATTGGAAAAACTGGCAGAAGATGTAGAACGGGATTATTTCTTGTCTGCAGAAGCTGCATGTGAATATGGAATTGTAGATAAAGTATTGACCTCTAGGGAAGATGTTCTCAAAGAGGAAAGCGAGGCTTAAATGGCATCTTCAAGCAGTGAAGCGACATTATTTTGCTCTTTTTGTGGCAAAAGTCAGCATGATGTAAAGAAACTGATTGCAGGACCCACAGTTTTCATCTGTGATGAATGTATTGATTTGTGCAACGACATCATGGTTGAAGAACTGGGTGTCGCGGAAACGAGCATTCAAGGTGATGACAAATCGGGCCTGCCTAAACCACAAGAAATCAATGCCTTTTTAGATGGTTATGTGATTGGACAAGAGCGTCCAAAACGCTTGTTGTCAGTTGCAGTATATAACCATTACAAACGTTTGGCGCACAATGAAAAGGGTGAAGTGGAAATTGCCAAGAGTAATGTTTTGCTTTTAGGGCCTACAGGTTGTGGTAAAACTTTATTGGCACAAACCTTAGCGCGCATTTTTGATGTGCCTTTTGTCATTGCTGATGCAACCACTTTAACCGAAGCAGGTTATGTGGGTGAAGATGTTGATAATATCATTGTGAAGCTGTTGCAAGCTGCTGATTTTGATGTGGAACGTGCGCAACGTGGCATTGTTTATATTGATGAAGTGGACAAACTAGCCAGAAAGTCAGACTCCCCCTCGATTACGCGTGACGTGTCAGGTGAAGGTGTGCAGCAAGCTTTGTTGAAGCTGATTGAAGGCACCATAGCTTCTGTTGCTCCCCAAGGTGGGCGTAAAAATCCACAGCAAGAATTTACCCAAGTAGATACTAGCAATATGTTGTTTATTTTGGGTGGTGCTTTTGCGGGTCTGGAAAAAATTATTGAAGCGCGTGGTAAGAAGCGCTCGATTGGTTTTGGAGCGGTGGTAGAGCTTGAAGATGAGATGGATATTGGTGAGCGCTTGAAAGATGTCGAGCCAGAAGACTTGATGAAATTCGGTTTGATCCCTGAATTGGTAGGCAGACTTCCTGCTGTGGCAACGTTGAGTGAGCTTGATCGTGAAGCTTTGTTGCAGATTTTATCCGAGCCTAAAAATGCTTTAACCAAACAATATGCAGCATTATTGCAGTATGATAATGTGGACTTAACGTTTACCCCTGATGCGCTTGAAGCCATTGCCGACAAAGCCCTGTTGCGTAAAACAGGGGCGCGTGGTTTGCGGGCAATTATGGAAGCGGTGATGTTGGATGTGATGTATGAAATTCCAGCGATGCCACATGTTCGGGCATGTATTATTAGCCGAGAAGTGGTAGAAGGTGACGCTAAACCTGCATTGTTGTTCCATGATGATGCTGAAGTGGCGTGAGTCTTATAAAAAGATAAAAGCTTGATGATACCTCGTTTTATACGGGGTATTTTTTTGTTTGCCACTTATTGCCTATCAGGGGCTTGAAAGTAGCAGCAATGAATACTATTTAGTAGGTATTCAAGAATAAGTAAAAAGACGAGGTGCACCTTGGCTGAAAAAGAATTATCTGAACAAGAAACAACAGAAACATTGAACCTACCTGTATTGCCATTGCGTGATATTGTGATGTTCCCCCATATGATTGTACCCTTGTTTGTGGGTCGTGAAAAATCGGTAGTAGCGCTTGAAGAAGTGATGCTTGCAGGTAAAAATATTGTGCTTTTGGCGCAACGTAACCCCGAAGATGATGACCCTCAAGCCGATGCTTTGTATCAAATTGGCACGCTGGGTAATATCTTGCAAATGCTCAAGCTGCCTGACGGAACGATTAAAGTATTGATTGAAGGGCAAGCGCGTGTACAAGTGACCGAAGTGCTGGATGATGGTTGTTTGCGTGCAAGTTATGAATTGTTGCCAGAAGTGGTCGAAGATGAGCGCGAACAAGAGCAAGTGGCGCGTACTGTAGTACATCAGTTTGAAGCGTATGCTAAATTAAATAAAAAAATTGCCCCTGAAGTCTTGGTTTCAGTCTCTGGGGTGGATGATGTGGATAGGCTGGCGGATACCATTGCTTCTCATCTGAACTTAAAAGTAGATGAAAAACAAGCCTTGCTTGAAACTGCAAGTGTGATTCAGCGTTTGGAAAAGCTTTTTGCTTTGATGGATGATGAAATGGACATGTTGCAAGTGGATAAACGTGTGCGCACGCGTGTAAAACGGCAAATGGAAAAAAGTCAGCGCGAATATTATTTATCTGAACAACTTAAAGCGATTCAAAAAGAATTGGGTGAAGAAGACGTACACACCGAACTAGAAGCGATTGTAGAAAAAATTGAGACCTTGGGCATGACCGATGAAGCCAAAGATAAGGCGTTGGCAGAAGTGAAACGTTTAAAAATGATGCCGCCTATGAGTTCAGAGGCCACTGTGGTGCGTAACTATCTGGACTGGTTGGTAGAGTTGCCGTGGAAAAAGCGTACCCGTGTGCGCCGTGATTTAGAAGCTGCTGAAAACATCCTTGATGAAGACCATTTCGGTTTGGAAAAGGTGAAAGAACGCATTTTGGAACACCTTGCTGTATTGCAGTTGGTGAAAAAGATGAAAGGCCCTATTCTGTGTTTTGTTGGGCCTCCGGGTGTGGGTAAAACATCGTTAGCTGCATCCATTGCACGGGCAACACGCCGTGAATTTGTGCGCATGAGTTTGGGTGGTGTGCGTGATGAGTCTGAAATTCGTGGGCATAGGCGCACTTATATCGGCTCTATGCCTGGTAAAGTGATTAAATCCATGAAAAAAGCAGGCACAAGAAACCCCTTAATTTTATTGGATGAAATTGATAAAATGGGCGCAGATTTTCGTGGTGACCCGTCTTCTGCTTTGTTGGAAGTGTTGGATCCAGAGCAAAACAACACCTTTAATGATCACTATTTGGAAGTAGACTATGATTTGTCGGATGTGATGTTTATTACCACGGCAAATAGCATGAATATTCCAGGTCCGTTATTGGATAGAATGGAAATTATTCGTATTTCTGGTTATACAGAAGCGGAAAAGTTGGCTCTCGCGAAGAAATATTTATTACCTAAACAGAAGAAAAATCATGGTTTAAAGTCATTAGATTTTGATTTGAGTGATGATGTGCTGGTGGATGTGATTCGTTATTATACCCGTGAAGCTGGAGTGCGTGGTTTGCAGCGTGTGCTGGCGAAACTATGCCGTAAAGTAGCAAGGAAATTGGTATTGTCTAAAGGTGAAGTGCTGCAACAGGTCTCTTTGGATAGCTTGGAAGATTTATTGGGTGTGAAACAATTTAGTTTTGGTTTGGCGGAAGCTAAAGATGAAATTGGCGTGGTTACAGGGCTTGCTTGGACGGAAGTTGGTGGTGAACTGTTGCAAATTGAAACCGCTTTAACGCCAGGTAAGGGCAAATTGACGGTGACAGGGCAATTGGGCGATGTGATGCAGGAATCGGTACAAGCTGCTTTGACTTACGTGCGTTCGCGGGCGGAGTTACTGGGTTTAAGACCTGATTTTCATCAGAAAGTAGACATTCATGTGCATGTTCCAGAAGGTGCTATCCCTAAAGATGGCCCATCGGCGGGTCTGGCCATGGCAACATCCATTGTCTCTGCTTTGACAGGTATACCTGTGCGCAGAGAGGTTTGTATGACGGGTGAGATTACCTTGCGTGGCAAGGCTTTACCGATTGGTGGCTTGAAAGAAAAATTGCTTGCTGCGCATAGAGGCGGTTTGACAGTGGCTGTGATTCCTGAACAAAACCGTAAAGATATGAAGGAAATACCTGATAATGTGAAAGACTCTATGACGGTGCATTTTGCCGAGGATATGGATGGAGTGCTTAAACATGCCTTGACGAGTTTGCCAGAGGGTATGAGTATGCGCGCAGATTTTGTGCCGGGTACAGTTGCAGGCATTTATTTGAATGATAGCAATGTCACTGCGCATTAATGTTTCAAAAATAAAGAAAACCATTGACGATATATCTGTAGACTGTTTTAGTTTGCATTATGTTGTGTAAAATATTCGGAGGGATAAATGAAAAAAGTTGAGTT
>JAUZQU010000019.1 GCA_030950835.1 Mariprofundaceae bacterium
AATCCTAAACAAACTTATAGCTGGGGTAGTAGTTTTTACTATATCTATAGGGAGTAATAATGCTCAGTTGGATCCAGGGCAAGCCGCCTCATTAGTGCAGCTTAACACAATTACAACGGCAGTTCCGTTCTTAATGATTGCCCCAGATTCAAGGTCTGGAGCACTTGGAGATGCTGGAGTAGCTCTTTCTCCAGATGGGAATAGTTTACATTGGAATCCAGCCAAAATGGCTTTTTCGGAAAATGAGCTTGAGATGAGTCTTAGCTATGCGCCTTGGTTAAGAGCATTAGTAGATGACATGAACTTAGCGTATTTGACTATGGTTCGTAAAATAAACAAACGTCAAGCTTATGGTTTGGCATTGCGTTATTTCAGTTTGGGTAACATCACATTCACGGATGATGTGGGAACTACGATTAGGGACTTTCAGCCTGCTGAGTTAAGTTTAGACGCAGGGTTTTCTCAAAAATTTACCGATAAATTTAGTGGTGGCGTTGCGGGAAGGTTTGTGCATTCTAACTTAACAGGAGGTGTCAGCGTTCTGGGTGCTGAATCAAAACCAGGAGTGTCGGTAGCGGCTGATGTAAGTATGTTTTATACAAATGATCAAGCAAATTGGGGTAGTAAAAAAGGGACATTTAATATGGGAATGAATATTTCTAATATTGGTTCTAAAATGAGTTATACAGAGACTGCAGCTCGTGATTTCATTCCAGCAAACCTGCGTTTAGGAGCTGCGTATAAGATGGAGTTGGATGATTATAATGCTCTTACATTTACTCTTGATGCAAATAAATTACTTGTACCTACCGCCCCTGTTTATGATCAACAAGACGGAAACACTATCGTCAGCGGATACTCAAATGATGTAGGTGTTGCCACAGGAATAATTCAATCCTTTTACGACGCTCCAGGAATAGTTAATTTTAATGAAGATGGAACATATACAGTAGTCCCTGGAAGTGTTTTTAAGGAAGAACTTAGAGAGATTAACCTAGGAGGTGGATTAGAATACGATTTCGCTGATGTGTTCGCATTTAGAGCGGGTTATTTCTATGAACATTTCTCGAAAGGAAATAGACAGTTTATTACAATGGGAGCTGGTATGAAATACACAGTTTTTACTATTGATCTCAGTTATCTAGTTAGTACTACCCAACAAAATCCTTTAGCAAATACCCTAAGATTTACACTTAGAATGCAATTCAGTGATTTATCTGCTTCACCAAATGTGGGAGGTTAATTCATTATAGAAATATGGATATTAGGATAGGCAATGGTTACGATGTTCATCGTTTGGAGGTGGGTGAGGAGTTGTGGATAGGCGGCGTTCTCTTTCCTCATAGTAAAGGAGCAGTAGGTCATTCTGACGCAGATGTTTTGCTACATGCAATTTGTGATGCTCTTTTAGGGGCTTTGGCTCTGAGAGACATCGGATACCATTTTCCAGATACAGATCCATCTTACAAGGGTGTAGATAGTAAGGAGTTGCTTGCAACAACCTGGAATAAAGTAGAAAGTATGGGCTGGTCTTTCGGTAACTTAGATACAGTAGTTTGTCTTCAAACACCTAAGCTTTCAGAAGGAATAGACGAGATGCGAGGTGTTATTGCACGCATATTAAGTGTCGACAAAGAAAAAGTTAGCATTAAAGCTACAACTACAGAAAAATTAGGCTTTGTGGGAACTCAAGACGGTATCAGTGCTCACGCAGTGGTATTATTAAAGAAATAAACCTCCACCGTTAAGTCCTACTGTGGTGTGTTTCTAGCTTCTTCAAAGTGATCTTCTTGTAGATCGGCATAGAAATGGACTCTTACAATTGCAGTATCTCTTAAAAGATCCACTTTTCCGATTTCTAAAGAATGTATTTTAACACCAGTTCTTTCTTCTAGGTCTGCAGTCAGTTCTGCTCGACGTCCAGATTTAATAAGTTCTATTTTATCGTAAATAACAATCTTAACGGTTAAATGTTTTACGAACCAAAGTCGTTCTAAAACGAAAGCGAGTCCCCAAATTCCAAGATTAGCTAATAAGACAATTCCCCATCCAGTAGCATCAGGTGCAAGTGCATTAATTACAGCAAGAGTAATAACGATAAAGAGATATGACATCTCTCTAATAGGGATGGCGTCAGTTCTGTATCTGATTATACTGAAAATAGCAAATAACCCTAAAGCAAATCCCATTTCAATATTAACTCCACTAAGAAGAGAGCAAAGAAAGTAAACAGATGTCGAAACAAGCATAAACGTGAAAACGTAATCACGTCTCTGAGAAGCTAGGTGGTATATAAGTCTAACAACGACAACACTTGAGATAAGGTTTGCAACGAATCCAAGAGCAAGGTTTGCGAATGAAGATAGATCTGCGGGGTTCATGGATAATGTGTTTATATCAGGAAATTTGGGCCGACTGGGCAGCTCTGTTTAACTCTCTTAAGCTTTCAGCGTAAGTTCTGGGTTTTAATGTGTCATCGGTTGAAAGTCGTCCCAGTACATATTTACTAATTCGTATAGTTCTTCCAAGGGGAACTTTACGGTTAGGGTGAGAACGAAAGAGCTTGTGAAGAGGTGAGTATCGGTCACTTTCTCCTTGTTTTACCTCTATAATAGATAGTCCGTTAAGA
>JAUZQU010000190.1 GCA_030950835.1 Mariprofundaceae bacterium
CATGTGTTAAAATCAAGCTTGGATGGTATCGTTGGCGTTGGTAAACACAAACGTAGCAGCTTGTTGCAATATTTTGGCGGGCTTGCAGGGGTTAAAAAAGCATCACGGAAGCAGTTACAAGAAGTATCAGGGGTTTCAGAAGAGCTTGCAGCACGCATATTTCAAAAGCTGCACAGTTAAAAAAAAGGGAATAAGGGGCAGTTCATGAGCAAGCCAAACACACAAGCAGCATGGCAAACGCTGCTTACAGAAGCAGAACAACTCAAAACCACACATATGCGTGATTTGTTTGCCGAAAATCCACAACGTTTTCAGCAGTTCTCTTTAGACTGTGGCGACATTTTTCTTGATTATTCCAAAAATATTATCCAGCCATCCACCATGCAGGCATTGATGCAGTTGGCGCGTGAACAAGATGTTTCTGGCTGGATTCAACGTATGTTTAAGGGTGAACGCATCAACAACACTGAAGACCGTGCTGTGTTACACACTGCCCTACGCAATCGCAGCAATCGCCCGATTGAAGTCGATGGACATGATGTGATGCCTGATGTTCATGCTGTGTTGGCACAAATGCGTAGCTTTACCGACGCGGTGCGTGATGGCACTTGGTTGGGCAGCACAGGTAAAAAAATCACGGATATTGTGAACATTGGTATTGGTGGCTCGGATTTAGGCCCTAAAATGATTTGTGAAGCCTTAAAACCCTTTGCCCGTGATGATTTAAAAGTCCATTTTGTATCGAATGTAGATGGCTCACATATCGTAGAAACACTGAAAACATTAAGCCGTGAAAGCACCTTATTTGTCATCGCTTCCAAAACATTCACTACCCAAGAAACATTAACCAACGCCCGCACTGCCCGCGATTGGTTTTTAACCCGTGGCGGCACCAAGTCCGCCATTGCCAAACATTTTGTCGCTGTTTCCACCAATGCTAAAGCCGTGAAAAGCTTTGGTATTGATACTGACCACATGTTTGAGTTTTGGGATTGGGTAGGTGGTCGTTATTCATTGTGGAGTGCGGTCGGGCTATCGATTGCCCTTTATTTGGGCATGGATCATTTTGAAGATTTGTTGACTGGTGCTTTTGATATGGATGAACATTTCCAAAACGCCGACTTAGAAGAAAATATACCCGTTATTCTTGCGATGCTTGGGGTATGGTATCATAATTTTATGGGTGCAGACTCCCATGCTTTGCTGCCTTATGACCAATATATGCACCGTTTTTCCGCTTATTTTCAGCAAGCTGATATGGAAAGTAATGGTAAGTCCACCACCCGACATGGTGAAGCTGTAGATTATCATACTGGCCCTGTGATTTGGGGTGAACCAGGTACCAACGGGCAACACGCTTTTTACCAACTTATTCACCAAGGTACACGCCTTATCCCTGCCGATTTCTTAGCCCCAGTGGAGACCCAAAACCCCATTGGTGACCATCACGAGAAGCTGCTATCCAACTTTTTTGCCCAAACCGAAGCTTTAATGTTGGGCAAAACAGCAGCTGAAGTGCGTGGCGAACTTGAAAAAAGCGACCTCACTGCACAAGCCTTGGAAGAACTGCTGCCACACAAAGTTTTTGCAGGCAACAAACCCAGCAACTCTCTACTCTTTCAAAAACTAGACCCGCATACTTTAGGTATGTTGGTCGCTATGTATGAACATAAAGTCTTTGTGCAAAGCATTATTTGGGATGTGAATGCCTTTGATCAATGGGGTGTTGAGTTGGGTAAAAAATTGGCACAAAAAATTCTTCCTGAATTGGGCGAAGGTGACTGCCAAGGTGAACATGATAGCTCTACCCAAGGTTTAATTGCCGCTTTTCATGAAAAACGCCTCAGATAACATATTATACCAATAAAAAGGGTTATATACTTTGTCTTTAGCTTCCATATTACAACCACATCACGATAAACGTGTCCGCCAAAAACAAATCCGCTTGCATTTAGAGCAAACAAGTCATGGTGTGATGGCTGGTATTCCAGGTGTCTTTTTACTGGCTTGGGTCATTTATCCCTTCAATACACTTGCCGTTCTACTCACTTGGCTTGCTTGCATGATTCTTTTTTTAAGCTACCGCCTTTGGTGGAACCAGCAACAGTTGCACAACCTTGATACATCGGGCAACCCACAGCATATTTTCAAAACATTACTTGTGCATACCACCTTGTCTGGATTCGCTTGGGCTTTGGTGGTATTGATGATGCCTGACCAATTTGAGGCTCAGCTTATTGTTTTGGGTATGGCATGTATTTTAGCCATTGGTTCAACCATTTCACTATCCTCTTACCTACTATCATTCATCACCGCTGTGTTGCCTGCCATGGCGGCAATCTGCCTTTGGTTCATCACTCAAGATCAATTCTTACTCATCATTGCAGGTATTAGTGCTGCAATATTGACCCTGTTTTTAACCATGATGACCGCCAAACTACAGCAACAAACCTTAGAAAACATGGCTTTAAGTTTTGAAAACCATGATTTGGTTGCTGACTTACGTTCATTTAAAGATGCCCTTGAACATGCCGCAGAACCCATCACTATTTTCACAGCCACAGGCAAACTCAAATATAATAACCCTGCATTTACCTATATGACTGGTTTCACCACAGATGAATTAAAGGGTCTGTATTGGCAGCATATTTATAGTAACTTTGAGTCTGCTAAAGGTCTATTTAGCCAAGATAAACAAACACTTTCAGGCTTGCCTTGGTCGGGTTCTCTAAAGGTGAAAACCACCGCCGAAGATTTAGATGTCATGTGCGGCTTTTCCCCTGTACGCGATGTTTCAGGTAACATCAAAGAATTGGTTAATATTCAACGCGATGTACGCAAAGAAAACATGTTGCAACAAAAATTGGAAAAATTAAACCGCATGGAAGCACTATCTCTAATGGCTTCCAGCATTGCCCATGATTTCAACAATATTCTTACTGCCATCTTAGGCAATGCCCAACTCGCTGAAATGCAAAGCAAAGAAAGTCCCAAAGTCTTAAAGTCAACGCAACGTATTGTTCGTTCGGTGGCTAAAGCTACTGCATTATGCAAACAAATGTTGGCATATTCGGGTAAAGGCAGCTTTATCATCGGCGAGTTACAACTCAGCACTATCCTTGAAGACATGAAAAAAGTGCTTGATAAAGCCACAGGTCAACAATACCAACTGACCTTCCATATCGATGAAAAAGTTGGAGAAATTGAAGGTGATGATGTGCAAATTCGCCAAATGTTGATGAACTTAGCCATCAACGCTGGCGAAGCATTACAAGGTCGTGAAGATGGTATGATTGCTTTTGACCTTAACCAGTCTTACCTTGAAAAAAGTGCCTTGTCGCATATGCATACCGAGCAACAAGACCTCCATGCAGGCGAGTTTATGTGTTTAAGTATCACTGATAATGGCGAAGGTATCGCACAAGAAAACTTAGAAAAAATATATGAACCTTTCTTTAGCACCCGCTTTGTTGGCAGAGGTTTAGGTTTATCTGCAGTCCATGGTATTATTCGCGGACATGGTGGTGGCATCAATATCACCAGTGAAGAAGGCGTGGGGACGACCGTCTGTGTTATTTTACCCATCATTCCAGCAACAGCATAAAGGATATCCATAGCAGTGTTAGAAGGAAATCAAGAAGAAGCCTACCAACAGGCACAACAAGCGATTCGTGCAGGTGAGTTTGAAAAAGCCCGCAAACTCTATGCTAAGTTATGGAAGTCCTTTGTTTGGCAAGGTGATAGAGATTTACAAATTAATTATGCTTATGCCTGTGAAAAAACAGGTCGCCAACAAGAAGCCTTAAAAATCTATCGCGAAATGATGGATAACTATAAACATGATGATCCATCTGAAAATAGTCAGGTCATGATGGAAGAAAGCATGGTGCATCTACGTGAAATGATGTTGGCCAAAGATGGTAAAAGTAATATTAGCCAGACTTTAGATGTGAAACACAATAAAGATGATGCCCAATTGATTCGTCGTTTGTTTCGTTATGGTGTTGAGAAAACATATAAGAAAGGTGCTGACTTATGCCAAGCAGGTGATATTGCTAGCGAAATGTGGCTTCTTTTTGATGGTGCGCTAGATGTCATTGTGCCCAATGTGCCGCAATCCCAACTCATGGGCAACAAAAGCAACCCCTGTTTGCTGGGTGAGTTGGCTTATTTTACGGGTTTACGCCGTGCTGCAACCTTGATTGCGGCACAAGATATTCGTGTATATCAGCTGCCCTATGCGCGTCTGGAAAAAGCGATTACAAAAACGCCAGAAATCCAAAAAGACTTGGACTATTTGTTCCGTAGTCGTTTGGCAGCCAATGTATTGGGCAAACATGCTATTTTCAGCCTACTCAACGAACAATTACGTTACAAAATTGCCTTAAGTATGACCCATGAACAACTCGCTGCAGGCGAGGATCTGGTGCAAACCAATCAAGAAGCCCCAGATGCTTTCATGATTCAATCAGGTACTGCTTTGATGTTGCAAACCAATAGCTTTACCCAAGAAGAAAGCCTGATTGGCAGTATGCGCCCTGGTGATTTTTTCCATCTTGGCGGTTTATTGCGCGGTTTTAAACCCGATTATAAAGTCGTTGCCGGCTCACCATGTCGTATTTTACGTTTACGCAGACAAGTTTTTGAACCTCTGATGATGAAACACCCTAAACTGATTAAATCCATCCTTGAGCAAAGCCGCCAAGAAGCCGATGCCCAAATCATGCACCCTGAAGCAGGCAACTTATGGGCAGCCAACCGTTATATTGATATGAAATCATGAAAATCCTGCCCCCAACTGCATATATTTTATTGTTGGATGACGAAGAAGAGCTTCGTTTGACCATGCAAGACTACCTTGAAGCGGCAGGTCATCATGTTGTTGGGGTAAACTCAGCCATGCGGGCTGAAGAAGCTATGGCAAATGGTCAGTTTGATATCGCAATATTGGATGTCATGTTACCTGATGGTAATGGTTTAGAGTTGTTAGAAAAATTCAAACAAAAAGACCCCAATATGGGTATCATTTTGATTACAGGTTATGCTGAAGTCAATACTGCAACCCAAGCTTTGCGTTTAGGTGCCGATGATTTTTTGAGTAAACCATGTGATATTGAAGATGTTGTCGCGTCCGTCAGTCAAATTTTAAAGAAAGTCACCCAACACAACATACAACCTAGCCAAACCCTACCCCAACAAAAACAACGACAAGATATTAACAGTGATTTGGTTGGTCAATGCCCAAGTATTCAGCGTTTACAACGTAGCCTCTTGTATTTCGCCCAGTCAGGGTCACATATTTTCATTACAGGTGATGCGGGAACAGGCAAAACAAAACTCGCCAACATGTTATTAAGCTTAGCTGAATCTCCGCCTCACCATTTCTTGGATGCCCATGATGTAGATACGCATTTGGACTTGACCGCTATCCAAAGCGGCACCCTCATACTTGAACATATCCAAGCCCTTTCCGACACACATCAAAGCCAACTATTAAACCACTTACAACAACACCATATTCGCCTGATTAGTACGCTCAATACCAGCGCAGCCAACATTGCTTCTCTCAACATCCAGCAGACCTTAC